>CAZXSQ010000395.1:0-1823 GCA_964643335.1 uncultured bacterium | reverse complement strand
AACAAAGTGAGAAATATTTTTAACAGGTTCTTTGAAAATTTGCGTCTGAAATTTTCATAATCAACATTTCAAGTATAATCTAATTAAATAATAACATTGGCTGATTGTTACACGAGAACGTTCCACCTGTTCTCATCAAGCAGATAGATTGGAAACATGACAAGCAATTTTAGCGATTCGTTTTTATCAGGCGATATTATTGATGGGCGGTTTCAGATCGATGAAATCCGGAAAGGCGCCATGGGAATTGTCTACCTCAGCATAGACCTCAAGAACAACAAGCCTGTCGCTATCAAAACATTCTCTGACCAATTTTTCCACTCGGAACAAAACTTACACAACTTTGTGGATGAAGCCTTCATGTGGATGCAATTAGGGAATCATCCCAATCTCGTCCGTGCCTATGCCATCAAAAATATTCACGATAAACCTCACTTATTCCTGGAAAGGATTATAGCCGACAATCCTCGAGGAGCGACACTGAAAGATTATATCTTTACTCATCATCTCTCGCTCAAAGATATGCTTCAGATTGCAATCCACAGCTGCAACGGCATGATTCATTCTATCCAAAAATTCCCCAATTTGGTTCACCGTGATTTAAAAAATGAAAACATACTGATCGGCACCGACAAAATTCCCAAAATTTCTGATTTCGGCATGAGTCTAAGGTGGGAACAGATTGAAATTCAGCCGGAATCAGAATCCAAATATAAATGGCAGAAAAAATTAAGGTTACCGGAATTGGCCAGCCAAATGGAAGGCACGCCAGCATACGCATCACCTGAGCAATGCACACGGAAACCGCTGGATACACGCTCCGACATCTATTCTTTTGGTTGCATACTTTATCATATGACCACCAAACGCCTTCCATTTCACGGGGATACCGTAGAGGATCATATCGTTGCCCATCTTCATGATATTCCCCCTTCCCCACTTGAACTGAATCCGGACATCGATCCTCTGTTTTCTTCTATAATCCTGAAATGTCTGGAGAAAAATCAGGAAGACCGTTACAACAGTTTTGAAGAACTCAAACATGAACTTATTAAGCTTTTTGATACCATGTTCGACGAGTCACCTCAAAATTTTATGGAAGAAATTCCGTTTACTGGAGAGGACTATATTGAACGCGCTCAGTCTTTTTCACTTCTCGGGCATTATACCGAAGCGGAAGAGGAATTGCTGAAAGCGCAGGAGTCAGAACCTTTCCGTCAGGATATATTGTTTAATCTGGGACAACTTCATTATTCAAAAGGCGATTATCAAAAAGCATTGGACTATTTAAAAAAAGCCAGAGCTTACCCACCGGAAAACCCAGCCTTGCTTGAATGCATAGGCAAAACCTACAGAGCCAAAGGATTACTTGAAGAAGCATTAAAGTATTATCTTGAGGCCGTCCATCTGGAACCTCAACAATCTTCGCTCTATGAAACCCTTTCGCAGATATATCTCGAGTTGGAAGACCACGATAACGCCGTCGATATCTTGATGGCAGGGTTGAATCAAACCGATGATCCAGATAAATTTCATTCTTTATTGGCAGAGGTTTATCGCCGGCAGAGTAATCCCCAAAAAGAAAAGGAAGCTTTAACCACAGCGCTGAAAAACGATCCACAAAATGTAAATAATCGGTTGCGGTTAGCAGAACTTTTTCTCCAAAGCCATGATAAGAGAAATGCATTGAACCAGGCACAAAAAGTGGAAGAATTACAGCCTCAAACATTTGAAGAGATAAATCGCCTGGGCTATATCTTTTACATAACTCGTGATTTGATCAAAGCCGCCGATATATGGGAGTATGCCGCCATGACCGGCGA
>CAZXSQ010000394.1:0-6565 GCA_964643335.1 uncultured bacterium | reverse complement strand
AACCGCCCCAAAAAACGGATATTATGAAAAGAATGAACAAAAAACAAAAAGCAGAACTAATCAGAGACCGCGCCAAAGCAGCATGGGAAAAAATGGAAGCCTGCGATATCTGCCCAAGAAAATGCGGTGTAAACCGAATAGAAAACGAAATCGGAGTATGCGGCGTTGGCGCCAAAGCCCTTGTTTCCTCCGTATTCCCCCATCACGGCGAAGAGGACTGCCTGCGTGGTTATCGAGGATCAGGAACCATCTTTTTCTCAGGCTGCAATCTGAATTGCATCTTTTGCCAGAATTATACTTTAAGTCATCTGCATGAAGGCAATAAAACTGAGCCACAAAAAATAGCCGGATTTATGCTGCAGCTCCAAGAACTGGGATGCCATAACATTAACTTCGTCACTCCGTCTCATGTAGTCCCTCAGATTCTGGACGCACTGGCTATCGCGGTCGAAAAAGGTTTGGATCTACCGCTGGTTTATAATTCTGGAGGGTACGATTCGGTTGAAACGCTTCAACTATTGGACGGCATTGTGAATATCTACATGCCCGATTTCAAATATTGGGATCCGGATATTGCCGCACTCCTTTCGGACGTAGACGATTATCCGAAAATAGCGAGAAATGCCGTCAAAGAAATGCACCGCCAAGTAGGCGATCTCCTTCTTGATGACAATGGCATCGCTGAAAAGGGCTTGCTCATTCGCCACCTGGTACTACCCAATAATCAGGCCAACTCAGAAAAAATCATGGAATTTCTCGCTCATGAAATCTCTCCCGATACGTTTGTCAATATAATGGGACAATACTGCCCTTGCTATAAAGCACATACCGAAGAGCTGATAAACCGCCCAGTTAGCTTATCCGAAGTAAGATCGGCCAAACAAACCGCTCGGGAACTCGGCTTAAGCCGCTTTGATTAATCACCTGTACGGTCATCCCTAGTGAATTTGACTCAAAACTATGCTAGTGCCACACCATTGGGCAAACACATAGGTTTGCCTCTACCATATGTAGGGTTAGACCTATGTGTCTAACCTGTTTTGACCTTGTTTTGAGACAAGCTCTAGTGGGTACCCCAGTGCCCTACCTCATCTGTCCTGCCGGATATGGATGATCACGCTGCAGAAGCCTCCTGCGTGTGTTTCATCACATTCACCCATAACACTGTGATGTCTGATGGGAAAATGCCAGGAATGCGGGAGGCTTGGCCAATAGTAGTGGGGCGGACGCGTTCAAACTTTTCTCTCGCTTCGTTGCGCATACCAATCATGGTGGAATAATCGATATCGTCCGGAATTTGCCGCCGGTCGGCTTTTTTACCTTCTTCGATCTGCTTCAATTGGCGTTCGATATAGCCACGGTATTTGGTTTCGATTTCCAACTGTTCCAAAACTCGTGGATGATATCTTGAGATATCCACACCAAAATGAGTAAGCAAGTGAGACGACATGTTGGCGCGGCAAAGAATATTCAACAATGGCGTTGGATGTGAAATTTCACCAAGGCGGAGTTCAGAAAATTTGGTTTTCACGGATTCATTGGGGACGATGACATGATGCTGCAGTTCATCGCGAAGCTGTTCTATATCCCGTTTCCAAGTCAGAATCTCCTCATGCCATTCACGAGGAATTAAACCCAGGCGATAACCATGTTCCATCAAGCGGAAATCAGCATTATCCTGCCGCAGCAGCAGGCGGTATTCCGCAGAAGAGGTGAACAAGCGGTAAGGTTCTTCAGTACCTTTGGTGACCAGGTCATCGATCAATACCCCGATGTAGGCATCTTCACGGCCAAGGATAAATGGCTCCCTGCCTTGAATGCGCAGCACGGCGTTGATTCCGGCGATAATGCCTTGTGCAGCAGCTTCTTCATAGCCGGATGTGCCGTTTAACTGTCCGGCAAAGTAGAGTCCTTTAATACGTTTGGTTTCAAGCCAGGGGTAGAGATCCTGCGGGTTGGAAAAGTAATATTCGACCGCATAGCCGGGTTTGACGATTTTTGCTTTTTCTAAACCGGGAATGGTGTGGATATATTCTTCCTGTACATCCAACGGCAAGCTGGTAGAGATGCCGTTCGGATAAATCAGTGGAGAATTTAATCCTTCCGGCTCAAGAAAAACCTGGTGGAAGTTTTTATCGGGGAACCGGTGGATTTTATCCTCGATGGAGGGGCAATAGCGTGGACCGACTCCGGTGATTTTCCCACTGTACAGTGGCGACCTGTCTAATCCTTTACGAATGGCTTCGCTGGTTTTCTCATTGGTGCGGGTGATGTAACAGCAGATTTTGTTTTGCACCTGGACTTCAGGATGAAATGAAAACGGAAGAGGCGGTTCATCTCCCGGTTGTTTTTCCAACGACGAAAAGTCGATGCTCTCTTTATCTAACCTCGCAGGCGTACCGGTTTTCAGACGTCCTAGATTGAAACCGAGCGCTTTTAAATTATCAGCAAGCGCCAGCGCGGGGCTGTCATCGATCCGTCCACCGGCGACCGTGTCCATACCGAAATGTAGAAGACCCCCCAAGAATGTCCCTGGCGCGAGGATCACCGCACGGCTGTAAAGTTTATTTTCCTTGTTGTCGGAAACTCCAACCACCGTGTCTTTCTCGACCAGTATGGCGGAACCTTCTCCGGCCAGCAAGTCGAGCTGAGGAATCGATTCAAGCCGTTCTCTCATCAATATAGAATAATATGGACGGTCTGATTGAGAGCGTGGTGAACGCACAGCCGGACCTTTGGATGCATTCAATGTACGGAAATGTATCCCTGCACGGTCAGTGATATGAGCCATGATTCCGCCCAGAGCATCGATCTCGCGCACCAATTGGCCTTTGGCCAAACCACCGATAGCGGGATTGCAGGACATTTTTGCCAGGGCGTCGAGGTCAAACGTCAGCAGGGCGGTCTTGCATCCCATATTGGCAGCGGAGGCAGCGGCTTCACATCCGGCATGGCCACCACCTACTACGATTATGTCATAATCAAAATTCATAATGTAAAACCATGTTAAAGATATAGCGTGATCCCAAAAACTTCAACGCGTTTGGGATAAGTCAGGTGGGATTTTCTGGATATATTTCTTCTTCTAACCCAAACCACTCCCATATTATACACTCTTTAAGTATCAATGAGAATGAATTTAACAGAACCGAAGATATATTGGATGATGATTACTAACACTATTGTGTACATTCGAAACGCTGATTTATCAAGCTTTATGATCTATAATAACGATAATGAACGAATAGGAAATAGGAGATCGTATCATGACGATGCAAATTATAAAAAATATAAAGGGCAGTGAACTACCCGAAGAATGGCAACATCGAATTGATGTGGATGTCGATCAATATTATGATGTCATCTTGAAATCCAAAACGGAGAATGATCACATGCCTTCGGAAGAGAGCCTCAGTGAGGAAATCATACAATCTGTCGAATTTAGCAAAAAGGAATTTGAAAAAGGGAATTCAATCCGTTGCATGAATAAAGAGGATATGGAAAAACTCTTCATGAAGGTTTGGAATGATGAGTGATTATTCTAGAGAGTTCACACCGGTCTTTTTGAATGATTTAAAAAAAATTAAAAACAACTATGAAGTCCAAAAACGGTTGATAAATAAAATTGAAGAAATCCTTAAAAATCCCTATCATTACAAACCATTACGAAATATCTTGAAGAACCAGAGAAGAACTCATATCGGAAGTTATGTTCTCATTTTTGAAATCGTTGAGGAGAAAAAAATAGTAGTATTTCATGCTTTCAAACATCATGATGTAGCTTATAATTCACCCGAATGATTAATCAAGTCCAATACCTTGTAATTAATATAACGTATAATTGACACCACATCCTAATGGTGTGGAGCCTTCGATTTTCTTCCCGTTTTTGTTTTCGAATATATAGACGGCTGAATCGGTTGTCAGTGTTATATCCGACAGACCATCGCCCGTCATATCACCATGTAAAATAAAATTACCGGTTTCAGGTATATTGAAAAAAGCAATCCGTTCTCCTTTATTATTATACAACCCGCGAGTATCAGCGAGTATGAATTCGCTGATTCCATCCCCTGTCCAATCTACTAAGGTATGTTGTCGGCACCGGGTCGAGACAAGTTGGCCTAAATGCCGCCCGTTCTGATCGAGTATCCATATCGGGCTTTCACCACGCGGGCGATGGTCGATATCCACCAAGATTTGTGGGCCGGGAATATCCGGATAGATTTTGCCGATGTTGATGGATTCAAAGTGATGTCCAGTCACTTCCCAGATGTTTTTCCCATTCCCATCGACAAGAGCGATTGCGTTTGCTCCGCATAAGGTCAGAGCCAGCCGGAATTCTTCAGGAGTCCTTCCTTCTTTCAATACGCGGCAACAGTCCAGGTGCCCGCGTTTTTGATCAACTTTTTCGGATTGGAAAACCCAACGCACCGAGCCATCCGGATTCAACAGGGCATATCCGGCCATGATCTCATCCTTGCCGTCATGATCGATATCGATGGGCAAAGCTTGATGAGCCGTCCTATAACCGCCCGGATTTTTGACCGTCCAAAGCAAATCCCAATCGTAATTATAAGCCCAGATTTGTGAATACCGTGTTTTTACCAGAACATCTGTCGCTCGTTTATTTCCTGATAAATTGGCAAATACCAGGCAATCGGTGGCATTCTCCGGCAGAGGCAAGCGGCGTTTGATCTTACCGGTGGCACCATTGAATTCAATCAACTCACCATCAGCGCAAATAATCACTTCGTTATTGCCGTCACCGTCCCAATCATAAATCTGACAGGCGACATCGTGATGCAATTCCTTCCGGCCTTTTTCAGTGCGGCTCCATGTCCAAATTACACTGCCGTCCAGCCGCTGTACAGCCACGGTACTGGTGTAATGCACATCGTTGGCATTCACGTTCCGGGCACTGACGATATCGGCGTTCCCATCACCATCCACATCACCAGTCACCACCCAGAATCCGCCGTAATTCGGTTCCAACTGAATTGTTTTCCACGGTTCGATAATGGAAACATTTTTATCGAAATCCTTCAAATCCGTTGTATCAAAAATAAGATCATCGTCACCAAAGCACATCAATGAAAATCCCAGTAAACTTAAAAAAATCCCCAATGTTTTGAACATAAATCACACTCCTTCATGGTCTGATACTTAGAATATACATGATTTACAAAAATTCATAATATCTTTACAATATACAGTGTGATATTTCAAGCAAGTAGAGATGGAGTATGAAAGAATGAAAACTGCTGAAGAAATCATTCTAGAGATTAAGGAACTCTCGAGAGAGGAACGAAAAAAGGTTGCTGATTATCTTCAATCCGAGGAGAATGATGATTTTCAGGAGGAGCATTATTCTCCGGAAGATATCTCCAGGATACTCAAAGCCGGTGAAGAAGCCGAAAAAGGAATCGGCGTAAGTCCTGAATTGGAAGGCGAAGAAGCAGTAGATTACCTAAGGAAACTGAGAAACGCCTGATGAAAATCATCTATTCAAAAGAGTACCGAAAGGCTTTTTTGAAACTCCCTATAAAGAAGCAAGATTAAAGTCCACCTAAAAAACAACTTGTTGAAAAATTTTTTTGATTTTTTTTTCATTTCCCCTATTGACAAACCTATGTTTTATAAGTTAAAGTTGTAGCCGCATATCATCAATTTATCTTTTGGGAGGATTGATATGCCCCGAAATCGTGCAACGGAACCCACTCAGGCGGAGTGGAAGGTGTTGAAAATTCTTTGGGAAATTAAAGGGGGTGCGCTGGGTGATGTGTTTTCCGTAGCTCAAGAAGAGCACGGGTGGGCGCACAGCACCGTCAAAACGATTCTCAAGCGTCTGGTGGACAAAGGATACGTCAAAACCAAGCGGGTTGGGAACAGTTTTTGGTATCAACCGGTTCGCTCTCCGATGAAATCCATGGCCAGTGCGATTGAAGGAATTCTCGACCAGGCGTTGGAAGGAACCTCCGGCCCTATTTTAGCCCATGTAATCAAGAATACCGATTTGTCTATTGAGGAGATTCAGCAGTTAAAGGACATCCTCGCTGAACATTCAGCCATAAAGGAAAATAACTCATGACTCTGATTGACTCGTTGAATTCCTGGGGAGGTACCTGGTTAAAGTTCATGGAGAGCCACCTGATCGGAACCGCATTCGCCTTTTTGGTGGTTATATTCATGTGGGCACTGTTACACAAAAAGATGCCGCCGCAATTCGGTTATTGGCTTTTCTTACTGGTCGTGTTTAAATGCTTTCTTTATGTCCCCATTCCACAATCATTTGTTACCACCTATATCCCACCCTCTTTCCACGCCGAATTGAATGGACAGTGGCTTGCTTCCTCACCGCTTTTGTGGCAGTTTTCCAACCAAAATTCAACTGAGACCAATTTGGAGCAGCCGATTGTAAAGAATGATGGGAAAGCGGAAGCAATTGAGGCTGAGAGCTCTGTCAAGCAAACAGGCACTGTTGATATAGCCAATCGTTCATCAAATTCTGAAGCATTTTCCCTTTTAAACTTTTCCACTGTTTTGATGGGAATATGGGGACTCA
>CAZXSQ010000393.1:1814-6602 GCA_964643335.1 uncultured bacterium | reverse complement strand
AAATTGGGCCGGATGGACATTTTTTTTCTGATTGAGGTCAGGACATTGTTTTTGAGCCATGATGAAGCTTGCCCGATGGTTTCGGCGAATACCGGTCTTCCTTCTCCACCCAATACCATACGTATCAGATCAAACGCCGGCAAGTAGGGTGAAAGCAAATTGGGAGAATGCAAAACGATGAAACCGCGAATTTTAAGCACTCGTATCATTTCGTCTAACAATGCAGGTATATTGTGGACATGCTCGATGAACTCGAAGCCCACAACGGCATCGAATGTTTCATCGTCAAATGGTAACTGCAGCGCATTGCCTGCAATTAAATCCGTATCCGGATTTATGTCCTTTTCAACCCCTAAAAAAAGAGGCGATATATCCAAACCCACGCTGTCATATCTCCGTTGATTGAGCAACCGGGTTGATAAACCCGTCCCGCAGCCTAAATCCAATATTCTCGCAGGTTGAGTTACATACCTTTCTACGAGAAGAAGGAAAGGTTCGAGAAATGCTTCGTCATGAGTAAGCAGATCATTCCGGTATTTTATACTGGATTGATAATAACTCTTCAAACGCTCTGGTGTGGATTTATCCGGATTGGCTCTCATGAGTATTCGTTTTAATTAAGTTTTGATAATTCGGTCGCGATGCTGTGTAATATCTTTTGTGGCGTTCCGGGTGTCGATAACAACAGGTGCATGATTCACAATCCATTGATAATCGATGCATGTATGATCCGTCAGAATCAAAACGGCGTCTTGTGCTTTTACAGTTTCTTCGGTCAAATCGACTGAATTCAAACCCAAGTCACCTCGCCGGCCTTTAGGGTAAACGGGAACATAGGGGTCATGATAACGTATTTGGATTCCCCATTGACGCAAAAGCTCAACAACTTTCAATGCCGGTGATTTACGCACATCGTCAACATCCTTTTTGTAAGCGACTCCCAAAACCAGAATGTTGGCCCCTTGGATTGGTTTCCCACGATTGGCGAGAGTTTGTATCACTTTCATGACTACAAAATTGGGCATATTGGAGTTGATTTCACCGGCCAGTTCAATAAAACGTGTGGAAAAGTCATATTCACGCGCCTTCCAGGTTAGATAGAACGGATCGATCGGTATGCAGTGCCCGCCCAATCCAGGCCCCGGATAAAAGGAGTGGAATCCGAACGGTTTGGTGGAAGCCGCATCGATCACTTCCCAGACATCGATTTTCATACGGTCGCACATCATTTTCAACTCATTCACCATGGCAATATTGACCGCGCGATAGATATTTTCAAGCAGCTTAGTCAATTCGGCTGCCTGGGTGCTGGATACGGTTACTATTTGATCAAATAGGTTTTGGTATAATGCCGTTCCGACTTCCAGGCAATCGGGTGTGCTTCCGCCGAATACTTTCGGGATGGTACTGGTGGTGAAATCTTTTCGCCCGGGGTCTTCGCGTTCAGGAGAGTAGGCCAGAAAAACGTCTTTTCCAATTTGCAGCCCATTTTTTTCAAGACAGGGACGGATGCGTTCTTCCGTTGTTCCAGGATAGGTTGTACTTTCCAATATAACCAGCTGACCCTTGCGAAGATGCTGCGCAATCGCTTCAGCGGTGGCGTCCACGGCGGTCAAATCCGGTTCACGGTATTCATCTAACGGTGTAGGAACACAAATGATTAAAGCATCCGGTTCCTTGAGACGGGAATAATCCGTTGTGGGTTCGAACAAGCCGCTACTCTGCATTTCTTGTATGAGTTGAGAAGGAATATGATGAATATACGTCTCGCCGCGCTTGAGCTTCTCTACCTTTTGGAGATCGATATCGAATCCAATTGTTTTAAAGCCAGCCTGTGTGGTTTCCCGCACAATCGGCAACCCGACATAACCCAAGCCGATTACACCGAGTACCGCATCGTGATTTTGAATACGCTGCAAAAGTTGGTTTTTCATCTAATGGAAGTACCATCCTTGAGGTAAAATGATATAATGAGCAATTTGGTGACCCTAATGTATTAACCATTCATGATGGTTTCTCATGATGTTTTCGTCAAGCTGTGAAAATAGTGTTTAGTTCATTTAGTTATTTTAGAGTATTTTTGATTATAATTTTATTTAATGGGTGCCAAGGGCAAGACTGCTTGCAGTCAGCCTTTGCGGTAGTGCTACGTGGTATCATTTAAGTCAAGGGCTGCTTCGCTTGCCCTTGGCGCCTGCACCCGTACCCGGGCCTTGGCACCCCTAAAAGGTAATCAGAGACTAACAAAGTAAATTATGGCAAAAAAACAAACTGTATCCGAGCCGCAAAAAGTGGTTGCAACGAACCGTAAAGCGCGGCATACGTATCATATTATCGAAACCCACCAGGCTGGAATCGCTTTGACAGGCACGGAAGTGAAATCCTTGCGTGAGGGGCGTGCCAATTTGCAGGATAGTTATGCCGGGATCGAGAGAGGAGAACTCTATCTTATGGATTGTCACATCAGCCCGTATTCCCATGGCAATTATGCGAATCATGAACCTAGGCGGCCCAGAAAACTCCTGATGCACAAACGAGAGATCGCTCGTTTATTTGGGAAAGTGCAGGCCAAGGGATTTACGCTGATTCCTTTGAAAATTTATTTTGTCCGGGGGAAAGCCAAAGTAGACATCGCTCTGGCGCGAGGCAAGAAACTGTATGACAAGCGTGAAGACATCAAGCGCCGCGATCTGGATCGGGAGATGCGTCAGGAGCGGATGGAGAAGTGGTAGACCAACGCTCGGTGGCCAAAACCGGAAAAACCGGAAATCTTCTGCCTTTTTTGGTCTCATTGCCTGCTGCTTTTTATATCCGTTTGGTGGGCATGACCAACCGTTTTGAAGTTATTGGAGTGGATTACCGGGAGGAATTGAAGCAAAATCCCGGTCCTTATATTTTTGCGTTTTGGCACAGCCGCCTAATGCTCCCACTTTATTTTTTTAGAAAATATAAAGTGGCTGTGTTGGTCAGCTGGAGCAAGGATGGGGAGGTCATCACCCAGGTGATGAATCGTTTTGGCATCGAGGCTGTACGGGGGTCGGCTTCGCGGCGGGGGGCGGAAGGATTGCTTCAGTTGCTTCGATGTCTTAAACGTGGGATGAGCGTGGTGATCACCCCCGATGGACCAAAAGGTCCGCGGGAAAAAGTCCTGCCGGGCACAATGCAGTTGGCGAAATTGAGTGGCGTGCCCATCATACCGGTTTCGTTCTCATGTACACGCCGTAAACATCTCAATAGCTGGGACCGTTTTCTAGTACCTTTTCCTTTCGGAACAGTATATTTAATGACGGGTGAGAGCATCTCAGTTCATAAAGACGACGATCCGGACACCGTAGAAGAAAAGCGCTTGCAGCTGCAGGACGAAATGAGCCGGATTACCCGCTATGTTGATGAGACAGTGTAACGCCGCCGTCTCGGCGGCAAAGCCGGCAGGATGCCGGGGTTACATATCTCCGCCCCTTCGGCGGCAAAAGAACTGTCTCAAAACTATGTTATTAGATACCAATGGATGTCAAAACATAGGGCAAACACACAGGGTTGCCCTTACAAAATGCAGGTTAGCCTTATATGTCTAACCTGTTATGAGACAATCCTGGTACATAATAACCGTTGTTATTTTTATAATACCCGCTAATTTTATTATTAAGTATAAGTGCTAAGGAGCAAGAAACTATGGTGCGCAGAATGCGTAAAAGCAAAGAAACTCTTATTGTTTCTGAAGATTGTTTGGGGCAATCCAAACATATTTATGAATTTCACTATCACAGCCCTCACGGATTGCGAACCACCTGGAATCCGAATATGGATATCATTGAAACCGCCGACGAACTCATCATTCTGGTCGAGGCGGCTGGTTTGGATAAGAATTCCCTTCGTTTGCATGCCGTGGATAACCGCTTGATTTTAAATGGTGAACGGCGGATGAAAAAATATTCTCAAGTTGTCCGATATCATCAGCTTGAGATTCAATTTCTCCCTTTTGAGAAAACTATTATTCTTCCTGGAACAATCGATGTGGCACATGTTCAAGCTGAATTCGAACAAGGAATATTGGAAATACGCGTGTCGAAAAAATTTATCTAAGGAAAAAGGAAACAATGGATATAGCTAAACAAAACGATCAAAAAGAAGAAATTCAAGTACCCGAGTGGCTTCCCGTTGTTCCGTTGCACAACTCTGTCTTGTTTCCTGGTGCAACAGTGCCCATCTCGGTGAATAATGAAGATATCATTAAAGCAGTGGAGAAGGCTATCGAGGACAATCGCCTATTCGCTGCCGTTTCCGTAGAGCGGGAACTGAAAGAAAAAGAACCTCCTTATGCCCATTTATACAACATCGGTACGGTAGCGTTTGTTGCTCGAATGATGCGTGGATCCGATCAGGTCACTCAGCTGGTGGTTCGCGGCATTCATAAAATGCGTGTCAAACAGTACGAAGAACGCGATGGAATACCGTGGGCGCAGGTTGAAGTTCTCGAAGAGGAACCCAAGGATCATGATCCTACAATAGAAGCGCTTATGCGCCAACTGGCTGAAAAAGCCGAAACGTTGATTCAAAAATCTCCGTTGTTGCCGAATGAATTGAGAGGGGTGCCATCCTCCATTGAAGAACCCAATCGGCTGGCTTACCTGGTTTTAAGCATGACACGGAGTGAAACTCAGCGCCTGCAGGAAATTTATGAAACCACTTCTCTTGAAAAGAAAATGCGCATGACGCTGAAGGAACTTACGCATGAATTGGAAATCATCGATATCGGCGGAAAAATTCAAACCGAAATACAAAACAAGA
>CAZXSQ010000393.1:0-1804 GCA_964643335.1 uncultured bacterium | reverse complement strand
AGCAAATCCGAGCGGGAGTTTTATCTTCGTGAGCAAATGCGCGCCATACGCAAAGAATTAGGTGAAGGCGACGAACAAAACGTGGAGATCAAGGATCTTCGCGATAGTTTGGATCAAAAGGTGCTGCCGGATCAAGTTCGCGAAAAAGCAGAGAAAGAGATCACCCGTTTGGAAAACATATCGCCTTCATCCCCCGAATTTCCGATGGCCAGGAATTATCTTGAATGGCTAATAGAATTCCCGTGGCTGGAAGAAACCGAAGATAAGATCGATACCAAAGGAGCGGAAAAAATACTCGATGAGGATCATTATGGATTGAAACATGTGAAAGACCGGATTTTAGAGTTCCTGTCTGTCCGTGAGTTGAATCCGAATATTAAAGGGCCAATTCTTTGCTTTGTGGGGCCTCCTGGTGTGGGTAAAACTTCGCTGGGACAATCCATCGCTCGAGCTTTGAACCGCAATTTTGTTCGCTTATCTCTTGGCGGCGTTCACGATGAAGCGGAAATTCGCGGGCATCGGCGGACGTATGTCGGGGCCTTGCCAGGAACTATAGTCCAGCAGATAAGACGTGCTGGTTCAATAAATCCCGTTTTTATGCTTGATGAAGTGGATAAAGTCGGCCAGAGTTTTCGCGGGGATCCTTCTTCTGCTCTGCTTGAAGTGTTGGATCCGACTCAGAACAATGCTTTTCGGGATCATTATATGGAATTGGATATTGACCTTTCTAAAGTCTTGTTCATCGCAACGGCCAATGTCCCAGATCGAATCCAGCCCCCATTACGGGACCGGATGGAGGAAATACGGCTGGCCGGTTATACAACTTATGAAAAAGAAGAAATTGCTCTGAGATATCTCATTCCACGGGCTGTCAAAGAAAATGGCTTGAATGACAGTGATGTTTCATTTGCGAAAGGTGCTCTTGAGTTTTTGATCCATGGCTATACCCGTGAGTCCGGCGTGAGGAATCTGGAGCGGGAAATAAAGGCGGTTTGCCGTAAGATCGCCGTTCGCAAAATTCGCGGACAATGGAAACGCCGTAAAATCAGTAAAAATATGATTCGTGAATTCCTTGGCCCCGAAAAGTTCGAGAGCGAAGTCGCTCGGCGTACCTCCCGCCCGGGAGTGGCAACCGGTTTGGCATGGACTTCTGTTGGTGGTGAGATCCTTTTTGTCGAAGCTTTACCGATCCCCGGAAGTAAGGGGGTGCTGTTGACTGGGAAACTCGGTGATGTGATGAAGGAATCCGCCCGTGCTGCGCTTTCCTTGATCCGGTCAAGGTGTGATAAATTGAATATCCCTGAAGAATTCTTTTCCGAACATGAGATCCACCTTCACGTTCCCGCCGGGGCGGTTCCAAAAGACGGGCCTTCTGCAGGAGTTACCATGGCTACTGCTATTGCCTCCGCCGCTTCAAATACTCCCGTAAGTAAGGATATTGCCATGACGGGCGAAATTACTCTCGCCGGTCTGGTTTTACCGATTGGTGGTGTGAAGGAAAAAGTGCTGGCGGCACATCGTGCAGGAATCAAAAACGTGATTCTTCCTTCCCGTAACGAAAAAGACCTTGATGAGGTGGAACAAGAGATATTGAAGGAATTAAATTTCCACTTCGTGGATACTGTCGATCAGGTTTTGAGTACCAGCCTCATGGATTCAAAGAAAACGGAAGAATCAAAAGATAAATCGCCTCAAAAGAAGTCGAAAGAAAAAAAGGCGGCGAAATCTTCATAACTTGTTAAGAATTGGGGCGCCGGTTGGCGCCCCTTTTTTTGTTTATGTAACGATTTATCCCTGCAAAATA
>CAZXSQ010000392.1:0-6643 GCA_964643335.1 uncultured bacterium | reverse complement strand
CAGGCAGCCTCAAAACTGAAGATAACACCCCAGTTCCAGATAATACAAGAATTATGATTACCAGTAGACGCAGCAATTCTTCCTATCATTCAAGTGTTTCTCCCAAGGATGGAAAATTTAAGTATTCGACTGAATACGGCATAATCTATTTATCTGTGAATACACCAAATTACGCTCCCCTGGTTTCCGAGCCGCTAAAAGCAGAACCTGACGGTTCAATTGAAAATATCGAACTGGTTTTGAAAAAAGGTTTTTCGGTTCAACTTCAAATTGAAGACGATAATGGGAATCTAATTCCTGATGCCATTGTGGATATATCTGTCTGGTCAAAAGGTTTATCCATTTTCCAAAAAAAAGGACTGACCACCGATGAAAACGGCATGGTGCAGATTGAACATTGCGCAAATCTAATTTATCGAATCGATGTTACTGCTGACGGCTACCAGTTCATACGGAATGAAATCGAGTTTAAGCCCAATGAAACTTACACATTGCAGCTCAAACCCAGTATCCCCACAACTGGAAAACTGGTTACTGAGGGTGAAGGTGAACCGGTTGAAGATGCCAAACTGTTACTGATTCACCAAGAAGGGCCATTCCGTATGACCAATGATCCGGACTGGGCAAAAGTCATGACTACGACAGAACAAGATGGAACATTCGCATTAACCAGCCTTAGAAACGATACTATCTACACTCTGCTTGTAGATGCGCCAGGGCGTGAACGGCAATTTTTGCGGAATGTCACTCCAGGCCAGAAAAATATCCTTGTAAAACTCGGTCCGGAAATTAATGTCAAGGGAAAAATAACCGGTAATTTGGACTTGTTGGGAAAACGTACAAAAATCCATTACAGCAATCCCTTTAGAATCGGCAATCACACGAGCAGAAACAATAAGTCCGCCGATGTGGAAATCAGAGACGGCACCGGATATTTTGAAATCAAAAATCTGTGGAAAGGGACCTTAATTATTTACGCTGGTCAACAACGAATCGAATACGAACTCGAAAAGTCAATCGAGAATCTCGTCATTGATTTGGGAAAGAAAAAAGAAAAAAAAGAAGTCCTAACCCGAACTGTAATATTCCGCTTTGATTTACCGCCGGAAGCAGCCCCTCCCGCAGGAACCTTAAAAGCCCATTATTTACGAGAGAATAAGGGTGAAAACTATTATGACTTGGCTGAGTTACCTGTTGTGAATGGTGAAGCGAAACTCGAGATACCTGTTCCCGGAAAAGTTTCGTGCGAGCCAGAATCACTGGTCGGTTATTGGTTTAAAGAAATTCAATATGAAGAAGTTCCAGTGGGAGATGAACCATTCATCATTACTATTCCCGTTGTACCGGCCGGATCGATATTCGGTAAAATCCTTAATCCGGACGGTTCACCCGCATCAAATTCCTCCATCACTACTGTTATTTTAGAAAAACCTTCAATGCTAGAAAAAGAGCACATAACCCCACAATCCGTCAACGCATCGGAAATGGATGGTACATTCAACGTGACTCCTTTACCTTTAGGCGGTGAATACATGATCGTCGCCCATCAAAACTATGCCTATGTTGCAAGTGAACCAATCAAGTTAGACAAAAAGAAACCAACCCAAAAAATTGAATTGCAACTTATGGAAGGCATGATAGTAGAAGGACGGGTGAGCGGCACAGATGGAAATCCTTTACCTCATATCGAAATTAAACCCGTTTATGATTCAACTCACAGTCACAGTTTCAGCATGAGTTCAAAGTACACAGATAATGAAGGTCGTTTTAATTTCGAACATATCAATCCTGATATACCTGGACAGTATTATTTGCGTATTCCAAGCAGACATCATTATCAACCCAAACGTATTGATTTCGATCCGAATGATTCACCGTTAAATATCCAGTTGGAAAAAGGATACAGCCTATCTGGAAAAGTGCTGGATAACGAGACTGGTTATCCTGTACAAGGAGCGGAAGTATACGCAATGACCACGTCATCTCCTTATACCCACCTGGAAGCGGAAACCGTAACAGATGAACAAGGGAAATTTCGCTTTAGCAATATAGCTCAAAGAGAATACCGTTTGAATGTCCGAAGCGCCAATCTGGCTCCTCCACGTGCAATCATAGTAACAGGAGGCCAGAACGAGCCGGTCACTCTCCGTATCAAAATTCCCGAATGGAGCAAACTTGAACTGGTAAAACCGGAACGGAAATAATAATCGAAATATTTACGAATTGTGTTTTTATATTTAGAATCAATAGCCCACCTGCACCTGTTCATCACTCCAATATTTCTGTAGGATATTTTCTCTAACAAACCTTTTATTGGAGAGATGTTTATGGACAGCGTTCTCGTATCCGAAAAAATCCTGACCGCGCTCAACACGATTTATGGTTATGTATGGGGGATGCCTCTCATCGTTCTGCTTCTGTTTACAGGAATTTTCCTGACATTTCGATTGGGATTCATCCAGTTTTTCTCCCTCCCCGGCGCATTGCGTCTGGCTTTTTCGAAAACCGATACGGAAGCGGAAGGCGATATTTCACATTTCAAAGCGCTGATGACCGCCCTGGCCGCCACCATTGGCACAGGAAACATTGTAGGGGTGGCCAGCGCCATATTTATGGGCGGCCCCGGCGCCGTTTTCTGGATGTGGGTGACGGCTATATTTGGAATGGCCACAAAATACGGTGAAGCCATCCTTGCGGTGAAATACCGGGTAGTCGATGAAAAAGGCGAAATGGTCGGCGGCCCGATGTATGCCTTGGAAAGAGGCTTGGGGCAGAAATGGCTGGGAATTCTATTTGCGATCTTTGGAGGCATTGCGGCTTTCGGCATCGGCAACATGGTTCAGGCGAACGCCGTAGCCCAGGAACTTCACAGTTCATTTGGAATTTCAGTCTGGATAACCGGTATAATTTTAGCGTTCTTTACCGCGCTGGTTGTTTTGGGTGGAATCAAAAGAATCGGTGAGGTGGCTGGTTTTTTAGTGCCCATCATGGCGGTCGTTTACATGATATGTGCCTGCGTTATTCTCATTATTTACATTGAAGAACTCCCGCACGCCTTCAAACTCATTTTTGTACACGCATTCACCCCCACAGCGGCAACCGGCGGTTTTGTAGGGGCTTTGATACGGGAAACCATCCAATCCGGTGTCAGCCGTGGATTGTTCTCCAATGAATCCGGGTTAGGAAGTGCCCCCATCGCCGCCGCTGCAGCCAAAACCAAATACCCCAAACGCCAGGCATTGGTTTCGATGACGGGAACCTTCCTCGATACCATCATCGTCTGTTCCATGACAGCCTTGGTTATTATCGCAACCGGTGTTTGGGACAGCGGCTTGAAAAACGCTCCGCTAACTGTTGAAGCCTTCCATCAAGGCCTTCCCGGTGATTCCGCTGGATATGTCGTTTCCATTGGCCTGGTCTTATTTGCATACTCCACCATTTTAGGCTGGGAATACTACGGAGAGAAATGCGTGGAGTATCTTTTCGGTATTCGTGTTGTATTGCCATACCGAGTCATATGGGTACTAATCGTCCTCACTGGCGCGTTGACTAAAATCGAACTCGTCTGGATATTCGCCGACATCATGAACGGACTAATGGCCCTCCCCAACTTAATCGCACTAATATTACTATCAGGAGTCATCGTCCACGAAACCAAAAGATACGAATAAATAAAATCAAGCCCCAGCAGGCAACACCACATTACCGTGGGTTAATCCCACAATAAACAAGCCCCAGCGGGGCGGCATCACGTAGCCGTGGGCGTAAGCCCACGAAAAAAAAACAAACCCCAACGGGCCAACCCCACGTAACCGTGGGCGCAACCCCACGAACGGGAAAAAAAAAGAGCCCCCATGCCCAACTCCTACACCGCCCTAAATTATCACATCATTTTCAGCACCAAAAATCGAGAACCCTGTATTACAAACGATTTTCGCAACGAACTGTATAAATATATCGGGAGTATTATACTAAATAAGAACGGTACCCTGATCGAAATCGGAGGAATCGAAAACCACGTTCACATTCTCATGAAAAACAAGGCGACACTAGCCATCTCCGATTTATTGCGATTCATAAAATGCAACTCATCGAAATGGATCAATGAACAACAATTTCAAGAAACACCATTCGATTGGCAGGATGGATACGGAGCTTTTACCGTAAGTCAATCACAGATCACAAAAACACAAAACTACATTCGAAATCAAAAAGTCCACCACAAACACATGACATTCGAGGATGAAATCATATCGTTCATGAAAAAAACACGAAATCCCCTACCACCCAAAATATTTATTACAATAAATTAAACAACAAGCCCCAGCGGGACGACATCACGTAGCCGTGGGCGCAACCCCACGGAACTCTTAATCAAAAATGAAATCCAACCCCAACAACATGGGTGAAATCCCCTGATCCACCGGTATCCGACCAAATAAATCCATAGTCGATTGAAAATTGCTGATATTCATATCCTACACCGGCTGTATAAGAACCAATTGAGGGAGCTTCGAATATATTGTTGGGTCGATCTTCAAAATCAAAATCTTCATATTGATAACCGCCGCGGAGGTAAAGATTCTCCATCAATTCATATTCGGCACCGAGATGGATTCCCCACAGATCTTCGTTGGTATCCACACCTCCACCGCTTAAATCACGGTTTTCAAATTTGATATCCATGGCCAGTAGTAACGGCAAATCCATTGATTCCCAGGCTACACCACCGCGAACCGACCAGGTATCCGGATCACTGCTGCTGAAATTGACTGTACTGCCTCCAGTGGTAATAACACTGGTAGAATCGCGGTCACCAAATCCATACTCGCCATCAAGACCAAACATAAACATTTCATTGGCTCGATATTGAACACCAAAATGATTGCGATGTCCTTCAAAATCCACATCATCGGAAAATCTCATGGGAACAACGCCGTCCAAATGTCCAACGGTATCAGCATCCCAATCCAAATAGCTATAACGGTAACCAACAGCGATATCATTTCGAACACGGTATCCACCACCTACAGAAATACCATGCCTTGAGAGATCACCGGATTGATCCAAGGTTCCGAGTGAGAAACGTTGAGAATCATAATGAATATCATCATCACGGTAATGGTAATATAATCCTAAACCACCCCATTCAAAAGGATAGGCGATCCCTCCTCCTAAAGACCAGATATCCGCATCTGCTTCTTCTGGAATGATCGCCCCTGGAACAAACGGATCCTCAGAGGAAACATCGCTGACTATTTCTTCGATATCGGCATTAAACATTACAAATCGGTTTTCTTGAAACCCTAAACTGGCTGGGTTTCCAACCAATCCCATTTCACCACCAGTCAAGGCTGAATAAACACCACCCATTCCGGCGGATCGGGCAGAAACTCCAATATGATGGAACTGGTATCTGTTGTACAGGGCATAAAAATCATCCTGGGCACCGGCGCCTGGCGGAAACAGCAAAACCGATGAAAGAACGCCTAAAGCCAAGAGCGTTAGACAATGTCGAGTCATATTCTTGAACCCCCACAATTGTTCATAAAGTTTTACTTTCTATGGGTTTCACGTTTAAACATCATGAATTTATTTCTTATTGGGGCAGTAATCCTACCTCCAAATCCATGAATCCTTTTCTACCGATGAAGTTTCGATAAACGCCGGGTTCATTCGGTAGTACCGTAACCTCTCCATCGATGTGGTAAACATCACCCAATTCGTTCAGGATAAAGTGTTCAGACTGTATTTCTACAAAGTCAACGACCACTGGCTGTTCAGGTCTTACGCGAACCGGCGGTGTCAAGACATTGAGACCATCCTGATTGGTCCAGCGGGAGATTCTTCCACTCGAATCCATCACCTGATATCCCACATTACCACCACTAAAGGTCAAATTCATTGACACAATCGCACTGTTCTCGGCCGGCGCGGCTGGTAATACAGGCACATCTCCAAATTGGGCAATGAATCCATCAGTAAAGGCCACATAATAGCCAAGATTTTCACCAGGTTGATTCGGATCTTCTACCACTTCCAGATCCACTGCTGGGATGTTGATGGTGAATTGGTTTTGACCGAAACGTACAACTTTATTCCGCACCAAATCACCCTGGAATAAAGCGGTTCCATGAGCACGAATACGTCCACTGCGGCCTAGCATGATGTAACCTTCACCATTAAGACCAACCGGTTCGAGATCAACAGCTTCTTCAATGATGGAACCTTGGCCTTCATCAGGTAATGTTCCTCGAGGCAGGACCAGCCCATCATCATTCAGAATAACTGTACGGTCACCAACTAGTTCGATATCAACCGGGAACGGTCCAACATCGGCCTCTATGGCTGTGCCCTCTTCTGTTCCTCTTTCAAGAACATCACCGCTGGTGGAGAGCAGTATCAATCCACGATCCATTGTAATAACACCTTCGATCGGCGTTGCTGTTGGCAACGGCGGCGTCGGTGTAAAGGTTGGTGTCGGCGTCGATGTCGGTGTTAATTCAGCCTCAGTCGGCGTCGGCGTTGGCGTATCCGTCGGCACTATTGGCGTCTCCGTCGGCAAGACGGGCGTCTCTGTCGGCGATTCTGTCACTACCGGCGTCGGTGTAGCCGTCGGCGTCTCTGTTGGGGGCACCGGCGT
>CAZXSQ010000391.1:0-6671 GCA_964643335.1 uncultured bacterium | reverse complement strand
AAAGCATTCTTGGAGGTGCGGGAAAAACTTGAAGAAGGTAACTCTTTGGCTCCCTCCCTGGAAAATATCCCTCTTTTCCCTTCGATGGCACGCCGGATACTTATTCTGGGCGAAAAAACCGGACGTCTTAGCGAAAGCCTTGAGAAAGTTTCAAAAATCTATGAACGGCAAACCTCCAATACAATCAAAAAAATCAGCAGTATGCTCGAGCCGGTGTTGATCATTTCCATCGGTCTTGTCATTGTTATATTTGCATTGGGAATATTCCTTCCGATGTGGGATCTCATCAAAGTGATTCGGTAAATTATGGTTAACGAAAAAAACAGTTCTTCCACGCCATTCATCATACAAGATAACATACACGGCCGTCAACGCTGCATTCTGTTATTTAGTGATGATGAAGAAGTTCATCAAACCTTCGCGTCTTTGTTAAATGATTCGGATTTACAGTTGCATGTGTATCAAAGCATCGATGAACTCAAGCGGATTTACGATACACCTGAGTTGGATTTGATTATTTTTGATATTCACTTGACGGGAAAATCGATGTACACAATTTGTTCTGATATTAAAAATCATGACGATACCCGAAATATCCCTATACTATTACTCGCACGGGAAGAGGAAAAAGACTCGCTTATCCATGCCCTGCGGTTCGGAGCGGATGACTTCGTCCATGTCCCTATCTTCCCCCAGGAACTGCTCGTTCGAATGCGTTCTTTATTAGGCTCTCACGCCTGGCAGCAGCAGGCGCAAAAATCTCGGGAACGAGTGATGATTATTTCCAAACTCGTGTTTGGACTCAACATGGGATTGACCCTTCCCGAAACAATCGTTCCCTCCTTGCCGGATATTGCAAAACATGTAAAAGGGGACGTTGCCTTCGTGATGATGCTCGATTCAGATGAGCAAGAAAAGGAACGAATCGTTCCTGTGGAGCGTAAGGATGCAGCTGAAATATCCGTGCCTCTAAATCTCATCAAACGTGCACTTCAAACGCTTAAACCTCAAATGGAAGTGACGTCCTTAAATCACGATAAATTGCAGCCGGTGCGAGAACCTTCGCAAACGATAGTGTTGGTTCCCATTACGGAACGGCAAAGACGTCTCGCGTTACTCGGTGTGGTACGCAAAGAACCAGTCCCTTTTTATGAAAACGAAATCGTTTCTCTCTCACTGATTAGCGACATTCTCGCTATGTCCATCAGCCGAAGTTTGTATCTGCACGAAATCGCCAAAGCGCATCTCACCGTCAAGCGTGAATTTCAATTGATGGGAAGGTTACAGAAACTTCTTCTTCCCCGAGAACTTCCAGAAATCCAACATTTCCAATTCCAGGCATTTTATCAACCTGCAATGGATGCAGGAGGAGATTACTACGATATTATTCAATTGACGGATTATGACTATGCTGTCGTTGTTGCCGATGTGTCCGGTCACGGTGCCCCAGCCGCGATGAATATGGGAATTGCCCGTTCCATTTTGCATACCGTCAGTCTCTCGCAAAATATCTCTCCATCCGGTACTCTTTATTTCTTGAATAAATTGTTATACCGGCTGCTGGGTGAAGATGCACACATTACGATGTTCTATTGTGTATTGAATGTGAAAGAGAGGAAACTCAAATGGAGTAATGCCGGACATGTTCCCTGTTTCATCCGTCATACCACCACAAAGGAATTGGAGGTCATTGGCGATCCTTCCGATGGACCTCCACTGGGATGGTGGAATACGGCTGAATTCGAAGAACACACAACATACCTTGAAACGAATGATTTGGTTTTGCTTTATACAGACGGCGTCGTGGAAGCGCAAAACATGCAGAAAGAACAGTTTCACATGGATAGGATTTCGGACATCCTATCGTCATCGGAACAAAATAATCCTGAAGCCGTGATCGAGACAATTGTCGAAGCAGTCGAAAAATTTCTCGGTGATATGCCCCTGCTGGATGATCTAACCTTATTGGCCTTCCAGCACTGTGAAGAGAGCCGTTCATCTTCTTCACAGGACTCATCGAGCTGATCTTCTGAATTTATCGGCTTGCCCTGATAGATGTGAGTTTGCTCCAACTTTCAGCTTTGGGGACTTTATTCCTTAATAATTTCAGCCGGTTTTTTATGGATTAGGAAATTCACTGGACTAGCAGATAAACCATAGGCGCCGCAGTTGAAAAAGACGACATAATCTCCCGGATAAACTGAATATCGCAGAAGGACTTTTTCCGCTAAACGATCTTGGGGTGAACACAATTTTCCCGTCACGGTTAGCGGATATTCTTTACATGAGTTCTGCGGGGAAGGGGAGAGAATATCCAATTCAAAATTTCTCCGGATGATTTGCCCCATTCCACCTGCGAGAAGATAGTTATGATGCATTCCTCCATCCGTCACAGCGAACACATGTTCCTGGTTTTCTTTGACATACAGGATTTTAGTAACATAGAGTCCACACTCAGCAGCGAGAAACCGCCCCAATTCCAATTTCGCATCGGTCCGGCTGAAAAAGTTTTTGTATCGAGGGTTTGCAAAGAGTTGCTCTAATCTCGTCTTTAGTTTATTCAAATCCAATTTGGACTGATTTTGAAAATAATCAATTCCCCAGCCACCTCCGAAATTGATTTTTTTTATGGGAATATTCAATTCTGTTTCAAGATGTTGTGCTTGCTCCAAAATGTATTCAATGGAGTCCGCCACGATATCGGCATCCAGGATTTGTGAGCCTAAATGAAAATGCAACCCTTGAAAATCCACGTCAGTCAATAATGACTTGATGTTTCCAGATTCTCGTTTAATTGCGGCAAGAGAAACTCCAAATTGAGTGGGACCGGACATTGATAAACCGGATTTCAAAGTACTTCCCGGATTGAGGCGGAGTCCTGCCTTCGGTCGAATATTCAAATCATGTCCCAATTCAATGATTTTTCTTAATTCATCAAGACTTTCCACATTAATAGAACAGATACCGGAGCGGATTGCTTGCCTTAATTCCTCTTCCGTTTTCCCCGGGCCGCTGAACTCAATTCGCTCGGGCGGTATTCCTGCCTGCAAGGCGGCGGATAGTTCACCGGCGGAAGAGACATCCGCTCCCAATCCGAATTGGGCCATGGCTTGTAAGAGTAGTGGATTCGGATTGGCTTTCACTGCGTAAAGCAGCCGAAATCTTGAGCCGAAGCACTCCTGTAAACGTATCAATTGCCGTTGAATGATCTTTAAAAAATAGAAATAACAGGGTGTTTCATAATTTTGGATTATTCCCGCCAAATCGGTTCTATCCACCAGCTGATAAAATTCATTCCGTTTCATGATCACCCTGATTATTCTTTTGTAGACTGTCTTTATATTTATTTTTTAAAGCGCTTATATCGATCTTTCCTGTTGGGGTTCGGGGAAATGAATCGACAATGGCAATATGTGTAGGGATCATATAAGATGGCAAATGCCGGGATAAGAAAAGACGCAGTTGGTTCCTAGATAAATTGTCACCGGCTTTTGGTATAACCTCGGCAATTATTTGATCCTCCCAGTCTTCGTTTTTGATTCCGAACACGGCGGCATCCTTCACGTTTTTATGCTCATATATCACCGGCTCAATTTCTTGGGGGTAAACACGATTGCCATGAATTTTGAGCATAGAGTCCATCCGGCCCAAAATATATAAGTAACCCTCATCATCCAATTTTCCGAGATCACCGGTAAAAATAAATTCCTCACTGTTGGCCTCTTGAGACTCTGGATAATTATATTTTCGCTTTTTTTGTTTGGTGCCGGTCGGGTCGGATACATATCCGGTCATCGTCCCCATCCCCCCGTGAATAATTTCCCCCTGTTCATTGCACGGTACTTGTTGTCCCGCCGGAGACAGGATATCGACCGTTGTTCCTTCCAACGGTTTACCCACGGAAGCCATTTTTTCATCAAATTCCTCCGGCATCAACATGGAACTGCGAAAAGTTTCCGTTTGTCCGTATGTTTTGTAAATGTCAGTATGAGGAAATCGGTCGCGAAGTTGTTTCAATTTGGATACCGGCAAATCGCCCCCTGAAACTGTGATATACCGGATTTTTTCAAAGCAACGTTTGGTCTTTTCAGGTGAAAGGATAAGAAAATCAGACCAAATCGATGGTACTGCAGAGATACCGGTGATTTCATATTTTTCCATCACCGTGCACATATCCTGCGGCATCCACGAATTGAGTAATACAATATGCGCACCAGTAGCAAGAGCGGATAGAACTTGATTTAGCCCAACATCGAAGGAAAAAGGAAGAAGATTAAGCAAACGATCTTCAGAATTAAGCCGATACGCCTTGCATTCCGACATAACCCGCCGATACAGATCATCATGGGAAACCAGCACACCTTTGGGAGTACCAGTTGAGCCAGAAGTAAAAAGGGCAAGAACTGGATCCTGATTGCTCGCCGGTTCCCAAACATTAAATTCTTCTTCGATTGGAATATCTGCGGAAAAGTGAATGACATGCGCTGATTGTGAGAGGCGATCCAGACATTTATGATGCAAATCAGTCGGTTCACCTTCATCATAATAGATGATGGACATATCACGGAACACGTCTTTAGTGGTATTCGCTAATTTAAACAGTCCCGTACCATCGATAACCAAGAGGGAAGGCTTACAAATTTGAGTGATTGAAAAAACCTGGTGTATTGTATATTTGGGGTGAAGGCTAAAAAAAACCGCGCCACATTTCATGGCAGCAATCATCGAAATAATGTGTTCCGGTGAGCGAATCATGAACAAACCAACGTATTCCCCCGGTTTCAATCCATACCGTTGAAGAATATAAGCCAGTTTTTTTGCTCTCGATTCAATCTCATGATATCGTAAAAATAATGATTGGTTCTTTTCAAGATAGTGAGTCACCGCTATATGGTTAGAGTATTTGCGTAAAATATGATGCAGTTGGGAAAGAAAATTCTTCATAAAACGTTCTTTCAAATCAAAAAACGAACCGGATGTGGATGATTCAGAACATGCAATGGTTCTTTATATAGAATTATTGATCATAGGCCGAAGAATATCAATAACTCATTGATGAGTGAAAACATCAACCAATTTTTTGAATATTAAGTGGTTCTATTCTCTAATTTATACTATAGTGTATTAATCATTGCAATATTGTATTAAATGATATAGAAAAGAATCAAAATCGGAAAGGACAAAAAATGATGAAGCGTTTTTACGCTGTGATTGTGTTTTCTCTAATTGGTTGCCTGGCGTATGCCCAAAATATCAATACCGAAGATAATTTTCCCGACCCCAATTTTCGTGAGGCTGTAGAAGAGTATATGGGAGTTGATGCAGGTGGCTCATTTACCGCTGTAGAAGCGGCTGGAAAAACTGAAGCTTTAGAAATACTGCGCAAGAACATCGAAGACTTAACAGGGATCGAGTTTTTCACAAACATAACAGAATTGAATTGTGCAGAAAATGAATTGCCTGAATTAAACCTTGCTCAAAATACGAAATTGGAAATCTTGAATTGCAGCGCCAATTTATTGACTGAACTGGATTTATCTTCCAATTCCTCTCTAACCAAACTGAGTTGCCAAAACAACATGTTGATTTCATTGAACGTTGAACAAAACAGTTTGTTGGAATTTGTCGAGTGCGATAATAACCTATTGGAATATTTGGACTTATCTAATAATAATTTTCTGAGCTTCGTTGATTGCAACAATAATGTATTGTCGTGGCTGGATGTTCCTCATAATATGGTGCTGGAACAGGTTCATTGTTTCAATAACCAGTTAATCGAATTGGATTTATCGAACAATCCCGAACTGATCCAAGTCAATTGCTCAGCTAATGAGATGACTTTCCTGGACGTGAGCAACAACACTGCCATGGAAACGCTGGACTGTTCAAACAATACAATACTTGATTTGGACCTTTCCACATGTAAAAGTTTGAAGGAACTGTTTTGTCCGTTCAATTTAATTTCATCACTGGATATAACTCAAAATACCGCGCTGGAACGATTAGATTGCTCTAATAATCTGTTAGGAAACTTGGATATATCCACAAATTCAAATCTTCTTTTTCTGAATTGTTCACGAAACAGAATTTCAGAATTGGATATTGCAAATAACCTGCAATTATTAGACCTGAACTGTAACAACAATCAAATAACTGCATTGAATGTATCCCCCACAAACGTTCTACAAAGTCTGAATTGCCATACTAATTTAATTAACGATATCAAAACTTTGGTACAAGTGGGAACATTGGGAACCGGTTTGTTCGGAAAACTTGATGTTCGATGGAACAAACTTGATTATGGTGACCTGAATGATGTGATGTTTTTCTATTTAAAGTTAGGCAAACCGGTTTTTTTCAGTTTCGATCCCAATGTTTTGCGTTCCGGCTTCGCATATTCACCCCAAATCGATATTGATCCTTATGAATTATTTTTGGTACCGGTTAGGGACTGGATATGTTACTGAGTTTGTTCTTTATCAATAACAAAAATTTTTTTGACTATCTATTTTACTAAAACAGGTAAATAAAGATAAAAAATGTTTATGATTCGACTAAATTTATTGCAAAAAAAGACGAATTATTTGGTTTTTATTCTGAGATACGATATACTTTCTTACGAGAGTGAGTAAATTTTGTGTGGTATTTAATCTCAATGGCATGAAAAACGG
>CAZXSQ010000390.1:0-6673 GCA_964643335.1 uncultured bacterium | reverse complement strand
ATTGGCGCTGCTGATGGTTGGGATTTCGCCGATGAATATCCGGAAACTGTGGCCGCATTCCTTCCGATTATTCTTGCACAGAAACCAACAGAAACGGAGAATCTCGCAACGGTTCCGTTTTGGGTTTTTCAATTTGAATCGAATACAACGGTTACCACTGAGGAGATTGAATTGCTGCTCGATCAGGTCAGGGCGCTTGGAGGCACAGTAAAAAGCACCATCTATAATGAGGATGAAGATATCGTTGTACAAACTTTCAGCAATCCTGAAATTTACACCTGGCTATGGCAACAAACCAACCAAACCGCTGCATCCGGTGTTGGCTCTTGGGAAATGTATTGATAAACTTGTGGCAACCCATCATTTTTTCTAGCGTAATATTTGTATTTATTCATTATTCAGTTTGGGGTGCCAAGGGTGTGTCTTTTACACCCTTGACGTGTTCTCGCAAGGGTACAAACGGCGTACCCTTGGCACCCTGCGTCCGCCCGCTAGGACAAGACCGTTTGCGGTCAGCCCTAGCCACCCAGCCTTTCATTTCTTAAGAAGCTCATCCCGGATAGAGGACATAGGGATGCTTTCCTCCTCCGATGAATATTCTTTTGCTTCCCTTAAATCTTTTAGGTCTTCATAGTCCTCGAGAGCATCTTGCAAGGCTACGAATTCTTCGTAAGGGAGAACGACAAATTCCTTTTTCCCATTTTTTTCAATGACTTGCGGATGAATGTTCATATTGCCTCCTAACGGTAAACATAGTTTCGATTTTTTTCAGAATTTTCTTGCGCTCCTCCAGAGGATTCAGTGATTTCTATAATAATTTGGTTCATTCTCTTTCCTACTTATTGAGCTCTCAGGTAATAATTTTATCTAAGAAGCTGTTTTAATTCAGGGCGGGTGCCAAAGGGAATCCCAGCTGTGTATCTCTCACTTAATATCGGCTATGATATTGTATAGGAAAAACGCTACGCTTTACCGTTCATTTAATCTTTAAACGTTATGGAAAAAGGAATTCGTATGAATACCCTTGAAATCAAAAAAATGAGTAGAATTGAACGATTGCAAGCTATGGAAGCACTTTGGAATTCGCTTCTTGATGATGAATTCGAAATGGAGTCTCCCGAATGGCATGAGGACATCCTTGAAGAGAGAAAAAAGTTGATTGAAACAGGGAAGGCCGAATTTCTCTCACTGAATGAATTGAAGGCGAAGCGGGAATCATGAAGGTTCGGGATGTTATTGTATTAAAAGAGGTTGCTGATGATTTAAATGATGGCAGAGCCTTTTATGATCAAATACAAGCAGGTGTGGGGGATTACTTTTGGGATAGCTTGATTGCAGATATTGAATCTCTTATTCTTTATTCCGGGATTCATAGCAAAAAATATGGTTTTTACCGAATGTATGCCAAGCGATTTCCATATGCAGTGTATTATGATGTCAAGGATGAAATCGCTACGATAGTGGCGGTGTTACCAATGCGTAGGGATCCTGAATGGATCAAGCAAAAATTGAAGAAAAGAAGGTGAGTGGTGCGAATGAAGCGTAGCCGGGTGCCAAAGACAAGGCGAAGCCAGCCTTTGACGTAATTGGCACCAGGCACCACCACCCGCAAGGGCTTCCGCCGTGGCGCACTGCCCTAGCCACCCAGCCAGCCCCGTGCAGGTTATGGTTCGGCTATGCCGCATACAACAGGAACTCGACTTTAACAGCTTCGTATGGAAAAACGATGCGCCCATCGTCGGTGCGAACAAGTATTCCAGCGTTTAGGAGTGCGGTAACATCACCGTGAACGGCCTTTACATCACGCCCAACCCGCCGCGCTGCTTCGCGAATCGATACAGGACCTGCTCCGCAGAGAACCTTCAGCAATTCCCACCGTTTTGCGGTTAATACCTGCCAAAGCAATTCCGGCGTTGCAAAGCTGATGCGCGCGGACTTTTGAGATTTTCCTGTTTTCCAAGCCTGAGTAAAATCTTCCATCGAATCGGAAGGCGTTCGTACATCAAGAATTACGGTTTTCATAGTTCCACCTCTCGATATCATGTTGGAAGTCAGCGATCAACTGTTCCGGTGTTGTGAACACGTAGGCACTTTCTTTCCCATCAAAATGGCGATGATCGCCCTTCCCGGTCTCATTGTCGTATCGCAAAACACATTCACCACGCACGACATACGCAAGCCTGTACTTGAACTCATGTAATGACCCAACCGTTGGTTTTGGAAGACGCCACAATACCAACTCAGCAAATGCCGATTCAGAATAGATGATACGTGTACAAATGAGTTGAACGGCTTTCATGTTGGAGATAATAACAACATTCTTACCCGTTGTCAATCACTCCAACATCAAAAATTTGAACAGTTCTCATTGAGCCAGCCAAATAGCTTGGTCACGCTGTTTGACCCATCACAGAGATTTGTATTTTATACCCTGAAAGGATTATATATGATAGCGAAGGGCAATCACCCTGGAAACTAATCGCTGACCGCAAGCGGTCTTGCCCTTGCCACCCAGCCGTAAAAAAAAATAAAAAGTAAGGTTAAAGCCAAGAATAGCTGTTCCGCACTTAACTTGTTGGGGCAGGCAATGTAAATGTAAACGTTGTACCTTTTCCCACCTCACTTTTTACCCAAATCCGGCCATTATGCGCATCAATTATCTTCTTCACAATCGCAAGGCCAAGACCGGTGCTTTTTTCTCCACTGGTCGGACGAACACTTAATTTACCAAAGGCTTCAAACACTCTTGGTAGTTCATCTGAGGGGATACCTTGACCTTGATCTATAATCGAAATATAAACTTCATCCTCTTTCAACTCAGCTTTCATGGTAATGGAGGTGTTGGGATGCGAAAATTTGATGGCATTGGTAATGAGATTATTTAACACCTGATTGATCCTATTGGGATCGAAAACAACTGTACCAAGAGATTCATCGAGTTCGAGTTTCAGTTGAATGGATTTACTTTGCGCCAACACACTGTTGGCTGTCAAGCATTCTTCAAAGAACTCTTGGCAGTCGACTTCTCTTAAATCAAGAGACAAATGACCGGACTCAATCGCACTCACATCTAGCAAATCGCTTAATAAATCTAAAGAGGATTCACAATTTTTATACATCGTATTGATAATCTTCTTCTGTTTATCAGGAAATTCGCCAAAAAATCCGTCTTTAAAAAGTTTCAAATATCCCATTACCACACCAACTGGATTTCTAAGGTCATGAGCGGCAACACCAAGAAACTTATTTTTTAGTTGATTCAATTCCACCAGTTGCTGATACAACCGGCTTTTTTCTATGATCGTTGATAATTGATGAGCAATCTGCATAAACATCTCGATATGCAGATTTCTGTATGTATCAGTCCGCATGCTTGAAAAAAACATGAACCCGACAGGACTGTTCATTGCAATCAACGGACAGGTTAAACTGGAACGCATTCCTTCTTCAACGATGAGCTGCGTGGACTCGGAGTTCGGGTGCTTCAGTAAATAATCTTCCAAGTCATTGATAATCCGCGGTTGATTTGTGTCAATAATCGTTTGTAGACTGCTGCCTTCCAGCGGAGCAGAATAACCTTCCGTAATTTTCATAACCGGCGCATCCGACCGTGCCCAACGTGCACGAACAACATTAATATTTTCTTCTATAAGTGAAACTCCAATTCGGTTATACGGGATAATCGGTCTAAAGGACTCAAAAACAGAATCGAGAACTTCGTCCAACAACAATCCTGTGTTGATTTTCTCGGTAATCCTGGCTAATGTAGTGATTTCATTAAATTTTTTTTTCGAGAACTTGTTCCAATTCAACCAATTCTTTTCCTAAGACCGCTAAATCGTCCTCGCCATCCGGCACAAAATTCATGCCGAATTTCCCTTGTTTCATGTTTTGGATAGCTTCGCAATAAGAGATGATCCTTGTATCATTCATAAAAGTGCCTCGGCAAAAGTGTCGAACGTTTAAATGGAGCAACATATTATCATATTCTTTCAATTTCAATACTTCTGTCAAGATAATTCACAAATAATTCACAAAACAAAAAGACAAGGTTTTGTATGATTTATTGGCGATAAATGAAGTTTCACTACCAGTCTTTTTTTTGCCAAGGAATCTGATAAGGCTCAATTGGCTGCATCATATAAAGCATATCCAAATTGAAGAACAAAGGCTTGAAATTGAAATCATTGAGGCGTTTAATACGCCAAATTGGAATTAGAATGGTTTTTAATTTAATGGTGAAAAGAAAGATGGAATTCCGGTTTCGGAGATCCTATGGCGATGATTTGGAAACAATGCATGGACAAAATAATTGAACCCGACTCAAGGGTGACAAAAACAGAATTCTACCGGCAGTCACGTCTTTTAAATATACTGATCATTGCGTTTTTGCTTTTGACTTTCTTGTTTTTGTTTTTAAGTGCTTTTCATCCCGATCTATCTTTTTTTCAGAATCCGGATGTCTATATTGCTTTAGCAGCAGCAGTACTATTTATTTGCACATATGTTACCAATCGTCTGGGGTATTATCATATTGCCTCCATCATGATTGTGGTCACCATATCCATAGCGGTTTTTGCCACCACACTTTCGACAATGATGAGCGTCAGGACTTTATATGATCCCCACGACGTCAATATTTTTCTATTCTTATTTGTGCCTGTTTTTGTAGCCCAGATTCTTCTCTCACTGCGTGCGATGTTGATTACAACGGCTGTGAACACTCTCATAATGTTAATCATGCCGCTGTTCTTTCAATTTTTATCCTTTGTGGAAATTCTTCTAGGTCCACTAATATTTATTCTCGGTGTATCCCTTCTCCTTGTTATCTCCACCGTACATCGAATGAAATTGGAGGAAGAGCATCGCGAAGAATTAAGCCGAAGGGAAAATCGCTACCGCACGTTAGCGGAACATTTTCCTCATGGCATCCTTTTTCTTTTCGACCGTGATATCCGTTTCCTTTTCGTAGATGGGAAAGAACTAAATGTTCTTGGGCTTAATAAAGATATCCTGATTGGCAAAAAATTTCAGGAAGTTTCCCCCAAAGACATTTGCGATATTGCCCTTCCCCATGCTCGTGCTGTTTTTGAGGGGAAAAGTGGGCACTATGAAATCACTTATCAAGAACAAATTTACGAAAATCGAATGGTTCCGGTCATTCGGCATAATCAGGAAATTACAGAAGGAATATGTATTACTCAAAACATCACGGAACGGAAACAAGCCGAAAAAAAACGCGCGCAGCTCGAAGCCCAGCTTCGGCAATCCCAAAAAATGGAAGCCATCGGAACCTTGGCGGGTGGTGTCGCGCATGATTTTAATAATATGCTTTCAGTGATCATCGGCCGGGCAGACATAGCCTTACGCCAATTTGATTCGTCCAAACCCTTCTACGGAAACTTAAAGGAAATCAAGAACGCTGCCGAGCGCTCAGCCAATCTCACCCAACAGCTCTTGGCCTTCGCCCGTAAACAGACTGTTTCCCCCAAGGTGCTGAACCTGAACGACACGGTAGAGGGAATGCTCAAGATGATGCGGCGGCTTATCGGTGAAAACATCGAGCTAACCTGGAAACCGGGAAGGGATATCTGGTCCATCAAAATGGACCCAAGCCAGATTGATCAGATGCTGGCCAACCTGTGCATCAATGCCCGCGATGCCATCACCGGCGTGGGAAACATCTTGATCGAAACGGATAACTGTAGCATCGATGAATTTTATTGTTCCGACCATGCAGATTTTATTCCAGGTGAATATGTCCGGCTTATGATGAGTGACAACGGCAGGGGCATGGATAAGGAAACTCTAACTCATATCTTTGATCCATTTTTTACAACCAAGGAAACAGGCGAAGGTACAGGCCTGGGGCTGGCCACTGTCTACGGCATTGTCAAACAGAATAACGGATTCATCAATGTCTACAGCGAACCGAACCAAGGTACCACTTTCAAAATTTATCTGCCCCAGTATGTGGGTGAAACCGAAAAGAACCAGTCTGAAGCCTCTGAGGGATTGATACAATACGGTCATGAAACCGTCCTGCTGGTTGAGGATGAACCTTCACTTTTGAAACTAGGCAAGATGATCCTCGAAAATCTCGGCTATAAGGTCCTAACCGCAGGCACGCCAGGCGAGGCCATCGAACTGGCCGAAAAACACGCTGGTAAAATTGATCTGCTGCTGACCGATGTGATCATGCCTGAAATGAACGGCCGAGAATTGGCCAACCGGCTGCTCTCACTCTATCCGCACCTCAAGAGTCTGTACATGTCCGGCTATACCGCCAATGTGATCGCTCATCACGGTGTGCTGGATGAAGGTGTACATTTTCTTCAGAAACCATTTACACCACAATCCCTGGCCGCCAAAGTACGCGAGGCATTGAAGAATGATGAATACCAAGACGATTAAAGTTATAAAAAAACAGCGCATCCTCTTGCTACAAGGAAATGGAGAATCAAAGATGTTGTTTCACGTCATACTTGAACAAGCAGAGGATGGATGGATTGTTGCGGGGTGCCAAAGGCAAGGCGAAGCCAGCCTTTGACGTAAGTGGAACCAGGTAACACTACCCGCAAGGGCTGACCGCAAGCGGTCTTGCCCTTGCCACCCAGCCGACAACGCTGCCACCGGTATCATCTCTCCACTCCACACCATATATTTCAAACGC
>CAZXSQ010000389.1:0-6691 GCA_964643335.1 uncultured bacterium | reverse complement strand
CAATTTGAAGCCTCTCTTGATTGCTCAGATTGATTCAAACAATACAATTATCGCGACCCATCGTCAGGAATTGGAAACAATCAATGCGTCCATTGTCGAACTGGAAACACAAGCCAAAGCATTTGAGGATATTTTTCCAGCGACTACGGAATTTAAGTTGAAAATTTCTACGGAACGGTTCATTTATGAAGACAATATTATGCTCGATGCCTTTAAAGAAAATCATAATGACTACTCTCTCGATAAATTAAAAGGCATGACTTTCTCAGCAGAATCGCTCAATACAGGATATTTGGAACTGTTAAAAGAATACAAAAAATTGGTGGTTGATTTACAGGCGAGAAAAGAGAAACGTGATTTTGTAGTCAACCGTATCAATACGATAAAGCGGGAAAATGAAAACTTACAAAAACAGATGTTTGAGGTGGATGTAGAAGAGATGATAGCGAAGGCCAATCTGGACCGTGAACTTGAAATTTTCAGCGGTATCGACAAAGAAAAGGGATGGGTTCAACCAACAGTTGTTTCCGAACGTCAGGATTTAATACAGATTAATGAGGCGATTCCAAATAAAAAGAAAGTATATCCCCGTCGTTCTCTAATTGTCGCGATTGTGGGAATGATTGCATTTTTGCTTTCTTTTTTATATTATCTGATAACCGATTTGTACGGGCTGGTGAGTTCTGAACGTACAATATTAACTAGTTCCCAGGAAGAAAATTCTTCCTCATGATTTTGGTCAAATTTTCACTTTCTTCATAAAACTTAATATTTCCCTGGCCGCGTTTACTGAAGCTTTTTGTTCTCCAATCTTGTGTCGAACGGTTTTAAGGTCAGCTTTCATTTCTTGATAGAGGAACGGTGAGGTCAGTATTTCTTCCGCTGATTGAGCAAGCACTTCCGGCTGGCATTGTTCCTGAATATATTCCGGACAGATTCCTTTCTGTGCAACTAAATTGACCATGCCAATATATGGCACTCTTACCAAACGGCGGCCGATAGACATGTTTATCCTTCCGGTCCGGTAAACAATGGTCATGGGAATTCCAAGTAAAGCGTTTTCAACCGTGGCTGTTCCGGAACAGGTCCAGGCGAAGTCAAGGCTTTTCCTTCGGGAGTAATTTGAATCTTGGCACACTTCGATCCAATTGGGAATTTTGAATTTGGGGAGAATGGTTTCGGTTAATGATTCCGCAAGAAAAAGAATAAAATGAGCGGATGGTAATTTGGTTTTAAGGAGTTTCGCCGCTTGAATCATCGTTGGGAGCATGTTTTGTAGTTCGTTTTTCCGGCTGCCTGGCAACAAACCGATAGTAGGAGATTCCGGTGGCGTAAAGTCTGTTTGTTCATCGAGAGGAGCCATCGAAATTCGTTCTGCAAGTGGATGGCCGACATACTTTGCGGGAATACCGTGTCTTTGGAAGTAGGATTCCTCAAATGGGAAAATCACAAGGAGTTTCGATAAGGTTTGCTGCATGATCTCTACACGTTTTTCCCGCCAGGCCCATACCTGGGGGGCGATATAATAGAGCACAGGGATTCCTTTTTCTTTTGCCAGTCGTGCAAGCCTCAGATGAAAACCGGGGAAATCAACCAAGATAACAGCGTCCGGTTTGCGTTCCTCCCAGATTTTCAGCGCAAAATTTTTAATTTTGAAAACTGTTGGAAGTTTCTTGATCACTTCGACAAAACCAATCAAGGCGAGTTCGGGAAGAGGATATAATATGTCCACCCCAGCAGATTTCATTTTTGCTCCCCCAAAGCCGAATAAATCGATGTTTGGGGATAAAACCATTAATTCTTCACATAACTTTGATGCATGAAGGTCGGCGGATTCTTCACCAACCGAGATGAAAATTTTGAGTGGATCGATTTTATTCATTTATTCCCACTTTAGTCTTCTTTTTTTTCCGTTTCGTAAATCGTCCAGAATTTGAATATTTTCCTTGGCGACTGGATAATCTGGGTTTGATTCAATTGAATTGTTGAAATCAATTTCTGCCAGGTGAAGTCTACCCATCACTGCTCGCAAAACGCCCCGTTCATTATAATAAATATACTGCTTATTATCTTCCCGCTGGATCATTTCTGTCAAAATCTTGTCGAACAGGGTGAAAAAATCAGAAGTCCGCTGGCCGTGAACCATCGCTTCGCAGGCATAAAAATAAGCCAGGTCATCCCATTGATATTTGTAGAATCCCCAGGAGGCATACATCCAGGCCTCCGGATGCCTTCTCTCAATACTGATGGCTGCTATCAATCTGGCCAGCATGTCCGAATAATTGTGTTTTTTTAATAGAAAATAAGCTTCTTCATAATAAACAACCCAGGTGAAACGGTCGTACGGCAGATAACCGGATACATCGGCGGTTTTCAGTGCGGATGAACTTCGAGTTACAGCGGCCAGACCGAGTGTATTTAGAGCCAGGAAGATGACAAATACCCATGCGGTTAAATGCCGTGATAATTTGACTTTATACAGCCGAATACCCCAGTAAATCAAGCTAAATACTATTAGTACAAGTAAAAAACCGGTTATTCGTTCAAGCCAAGTTACATCCCATTCGATTTTAGTAAAATGAGCCAACAGGCCCGGTAAAAATCCTTGTTTTACTGCTTGAATAATTTCAGACCAGGGTTGGTAGTGGTCGAGTTGTATATATCCGCTGATTTCGGCGAATAATAGGAGTAAAGTCCACAATGCGCATAACCCCGCCATAATTTTAATCCATAATTTAGGAACTTTATCGAAAAGTATGGCCAAACCCAAAATAAAAAAAGGAGTGCAACCCACCATTCGCCGATTACCGAATGAACCGCCCGCCCACCAGGCGATATTGCAGGCGTATACATAAATTTGGATGAGCACGGGCACTGCTAAATGCATACGGTGTTTGTTAAGAAAAAGCCCAATCAGACCAAGTCCGAATAGTGGAGACCAGGCGATCATTCCATGAAAATCGGAAAAGAGCATATTGTAGAATTCAGGATGAAGCCAGCGTACTTCATTGGAACGCGGAATGGCAAACCATGAACCATAAAGCTCTTTCCAAACCAAAAGCTGGGGGAAAAAGGCAATAAATGCGCCAAGGAACAGAAAACAGAGTGCGATAATTTGGGGGCGCAGGCGTTTCTGCCTGCCTCGATAGTCCATCCCCATTTCTATAAGTGGAATGGTGACCAAAAAGAGATTATGGGGGCGCACCAAGCCGGCCAAGCCTAAAATCAATCCTGCCAGGAAAGCGGTTTCGACACGTTTGGATTGGTTATAATTCCACCAAATAATAAGAAAAAGTACCGTAAAAAATGCGGAGGGCGGATGTGAATCCGCTGAATTCACATACAGATGATAAGTAAATGTACTCCCGATTATTATCAGAATGGTTGCCCATAAGACGGAGGTTCTTGAAATGCCCTCAAGCAGACAGTAGCGGTAAGACAAAACAATGGTACCGCCCCCGAAAAGAAGAGTGGAACCGAATGTAACCACCCATCGTTCAAACCAACCATAACCGGTTGGATCAGAGCAAAAACCCACTAGAGAGCCAAGGGACAGGCTAAGATGTGCGATTAAAAGAAAAGGAGCCCATAGCAGCCCGGTGCCCATAGGCCAATCATTGGCAGGATATCCTTCTGTGGTGAGATAAGTCTCATGATAGGCAAATGGAAAATTTGAAAATTGATTGGCAAAACAAAAATCGAGATCGTAAAGCAGGGAGTGAGCAAAAGAGTAATAAAAAGCCAAATCCGGTGGAGCGATTCTCACTCGGCAGAAAATTAATAAAAACAGAGAAAAGAGTAGTAGGAAGCGAGTCTCGGAAAATCGGCTCATATTTAGTCTATGTGAGAAACAAAATACGCATTTTCATGGTCCCTGAAAAATTCAGGACAGCGATATGGACGGTCTCAAACCACTGCCGTTGCAATGGGGACAAGTATATGTCAGTCTCTTAGTGAGGCTTTTTCCTACCCGTTGACGGGTAATTTGAATCAGCCCAAGATCAGTAAAAGGTGTTATATCTGATGGAGTCCGGTCTTTTTTGAGTTCACGGTCAAGCATTTTGAATACTTTTTCTTGATTCCGTTTTAAACGCATATCAATAAAGTCTGCAACGATTATCCCGCCGATTTGCCGCAGCCGCAGCTGCCTTGGTATTTCTTGAGCCGCCTCGAGATTGGTTTCGGCAATGGTTTCTTCTTGGGTTTTGCCCGCAATATTTTTCCCGGAATTGACATCGATTGCGGTCAAGGTTTCCATTTCCTCAATAATGAGATACCCTCCACAGTTTAAATAGACGGTTTTGCTGAAAAGACGATCATAATCTCGAACTAAGTTGTACGTGCTCCATATTGAGCGTTCTTTGTCGGTGTGAAATTTTATCAACTTATCCGGATTGCTCCGCGGAGAGATGATTTTTAGGAACTGGCTGACTCGATATTTCAAACGTGGGTGATCCAGAACGATTTCATCAATGTTGTTTGAGAAGGAGTCACGAAGCACCCGTTCAAATAATTCGAATTCCCGGTGGATTAGTTTCGGTCCGCTGCCCTCTTCGAATTCTTTTAAAATCCGTTTCCACGTTCGTGTCAAAAAGGCCAAGTCATTAAGTATATCTTTTTTACTGCGGCCTTTCGAAGCTGTACGAAAAATCAGGCCGCCTTTCAAGTCCATCTCTTTTTTAACCAGATCATAAAAAAATTTTTTTCCGGAATCTTCCAGCATTTTGGACATCCGTATTGCGTGAGCATAAGGCATGTATACGAGAAATCTGCCGGGCAGTGAAATTTTCCCCGTCAAGGAAGGCCCTTTGTCACCAATGGATTCTTTTGCGATTTGAACCAGAACGGTGTCGCCTATTTGTAAAGCCGTCTCGATGCTGGCTTTTTTTGATTTACCACGTCCTTTTTTTCTTTTGCTAGATTGGTTGACCGGCCCAAGTTCGTTAAAACTGAGAAATCCGTGTCTGTCCAAACCGATATTCACAAAAGCGGCGTTCAAAGCCGGCACCACCGTCGCTATGGTTCCGCGATAGATATTTCCTGAGGTACCGCGATCGACTCGCTGTTCTTCTTGAATCCAGAAATCAATTAAGCGATTATCTTCAGCGATTGCAGCAATAAGGTAGCCCGCTTCATTGGCAAATATCATTCGCTGGGTGGGTTTATCAATGTTTTTTGGAGACGATCTGGATGTTTTTCGCGGTGTTGATTTTTTCATTGAAGACTCACATGCTTTATTGCAAAGATTGAATACTTATTATGTTACCTAAAAATCGATTAAGATACATATTAGCCGCGTATATTTATATAACACTTTCCGTAATTTAGTTCAATACTACTCTTTTTTCTAAATTAAAAAAGCGGATGCTTGCATGAATTCAAATATCTTCTTTTTAGCACCGACGGTTTTTTTCTAAAAGCCGATTTATAATAAACGAGTATATAGGTTGAATAAATAATCAAGAACCCGCTCTGAACAATATGCAATACTGTTGTATAATTAAATTTATTGTGAATAAAGATCATTGGAAATGAATGAACATGTTTTATTTTCCCCTTGGATTCGTTAAAGCAATCCGTCATACTAAATTACCAATTCTAGATGAGCAGTGAGAAAGAATCATGCCACAAAAAAAACCGGTTATTATTTCAACCTGGGATTTTGGATTAGCGGCCAATCAGGCAGGATGGGAAGTGCTCTGCAGCGACGGAACGGCTTTGGATGCTGTCGAAATTGCGGCCAATGTCACTGAAAACAATCCGGATATAACCAGCGTGGGTTATGGTGGTTACCCCAACGAGTTGGGCGTAGTGCAACTTGATAGTGCAATTATTGATGGAAAAACTGGCCGAATGGGATCCGTCGCTGCCTTGGAGAATATTCGGAATCCCTCTTCTGTTGCACGGCGAATTCTTGAAGCCGGTAAACACATCATGGTGGTTGCAGAAGGGGCTAAAGAATTCGCACTAAAACATGGTTTCAAGCAGGAAAATTTGCTGACCGCTAAAAGTGCCTCCTGGTATGCAGATCAACTCAAAACAAAAGCCAAGGATAAAGGTCATGATACTATCGGAGTGTTGGCCTTGGATTCTCAGGGAGATATGGCGGTTGTATGTACAACGAGTGGATTATCGATGAAATGGAATGGCCGTGTCGGCGATTCTCCACTGATCGGTTCCGGTCTTTACCTGGATGGAAAAGTGGGCGGAGCGGTAGGTACCGGAGTAGGAGAACGAGCCATTGAAGTTTGTGGTGCTTTTGCCATTGTTGAACTGATGCGGACTGGATTGTCTCCCCAGAAAGCATGTGAAACCTTGATTCAACGCGTGGCCGATTGGAATCAACCTCATCTTGATTTTCAGCTTGGTTTTATTGCCATGAACACCGAAGGAGAAACAGGTGCGGCTGGAATGAAAGAAGGTTTTGTTTATGCGATTTATGATGCTCAGGAGAATAATAGGTTGAATAAGGCTCGATTTTATGGTAAAGATTTCTAATAGATTAAATTATAAACAATATGGATTAAAAATAACTTAAAAAGTTGGTCAAACGCTTATAAAATAAGGTATCTTATTTCTGGTATTCAATATAATTACAGAAATTGTGAAAGAATGCCAAGTGGCATAGCAATCCCATCCCGGTAACGGAACGGAGCTTCCTCATGTGGAAAAAATTCGATTTGGAAACAAC
>CAZXSQ010000388.1:6036-6737 GCA_964643335.1 uncultured bacterium | reverse complement strand
AAAGCACAACGCCCATCAGATACCAGAGGTTCGGGACGGAATGACAAAAAGTATGTACGCGCCCCTCTGGGTCAGTTTGGCAGGTCTGTGAAGAGGCCAGCACCACACCGCTGGTCCCCAAAGAAGACAAAACACGTCCCTCGATGACGACTCCGGTTCCAGTGGCGCCGCAGGCATTGTCGGCTCCGCCTCCAACCACCGGTGTTCCAGGTTTTAAGCCGGTTTTGGCGGCGGTTTCGGGAGTAACGGTTCCGCACACATCAGTGGATTCGTTAATCGGCGGCATCCATTCGCGGGGAATGCCTAATGAATCCAGAATCTCATGGCTCCAATTGCGTTCTTTGACATTGAACAGCAGTGTTCCCGCACCATCAGAGACTTCCATGATCAATTCGCCGGTCAGCCGGAAGCGGACATAGTCTTTAGGTAAAACTAATTTTTGAGTGCGTTGAAAATTCTCCGGTTCATGATTTTTCAGCCAGATTGCTTTAGGCGCTGTGAAGCCGGTCAAAGCTGGATTTGAGGCTAGTTCAAGCAGCCGCTTTTCACCGATGGTCATTGTAATTTCATCACAGGCAGAAGCCGTGCGGCTGTCATTCCATAGGATTGCGGGACGCACCACTTGATTCATATCGTCGAGGAAAACAGAACCGTGCATTTGACCAGACAAGCCGATCCCTTTGATTTCCGCAGGAGGTACA
>CAZXSQ010000388.1:0-6026 GCA_964643335.1 uncultured bacterium | reverse complement strand
TATGACTCCTTTGATCGAGTTGACTGTAGCGTTCCACCAGTCTTCCGGATCCTGTTCTGTCCATCCCGGATGTGGAGTGTGCAGCGGATATTCTTCCGTTACGCTTGCCAGCGCCTTGCCTTCTTCATCGAAAAGGACGGTTTTCGTTCCGGACGTGCCAACATCAATACCAATTAAATATGCCATAATTATCCCTCATCGTAGTTAAAAGTTTGCGTCTTGGCTGGAGCTTGGCTCCTTACTCGAAATTAAAATGGTGTTTGCTTATGATTATCAGGATAATGGTATCACGAAACCGTTGATTGGCGGGAGGGTTTAAGTTGATTTTTGAGCCGAATTTATATTTGACTGGATAAACATTGTACTTAAACTAGTCACTTTTTTTGTGAACCGGATCAATCTTGCCAACCGGTCATTGTGTTATATGCCGGACATCCGCATCAATTGCTCCTCAGAAATAACAATTCGGCATTTGAACGGCTCAAAAGTCAAAACGCACTGATCGGTATTACTGAAAATTGTTTGCATGACAATCCTGAAAATACATTGTCATTATCACCCAATGATCGATTATACTTTTTTTCAGATGGGATCATTGAGACAACCAACCAGAATAACCAATTTCTTGAAGAAAAAGGGTTGAAAAATATCATATCGAATTTATGTATCGGCGATGTTTTCAATATATCTAGGTGTATTTTAAGTCAAGTCGATGAGTATCGGCATGGGGCAATTCAAGATGATATGACTCTCATCGTTGCCGAGATACAATAACTTTTCATCCTATCCAAATATTATGCCAACAAAAAATCAATGTTTTTTCACATATCCAATATCATTGGATGTAAAAATCAAAATTTATTATTGATAATGCTTGGAAATTCTGGTATTGTCATGCAGCGGTTATTCTATATTTCGATTCTTTTAAAGGAGGAAAGTATCATGGCACTCATATCAAGAAGTGGACTGTTTTTCTGTATTATCATTGGAATTGTGGGGATGCCGGTTTTAGCACAAGATTTTCCACCCCGTACCCAATCAGTGCATTCCATTCTCGACTTTGAGGATGTGCCACCACCACTGATCGACGGTTTCTTTGATCCAGGAGAGGCATGGGCTTATTCCTCACAGGCCGGGTCTTCTAATGCGGTTACTAGCCGAAGCTTTTGGTGGATTGAATACCGGACGGATATCGATCCGGACGATCTCGCCCAGCCCGGCGTTCTGGAAGGCGATGATGAACCTGTCGATGCCAACGATTGTTCTTTCCGCGTTTGGACAGTCTACGATGAGGAATTTCTTTATGTAGCAGTTGAAGTGATCGATGATGTGATCGTGCAGCGGTTAGAGCCTGACAGTGAGGACGGAGCCACCTGGAATGAAGACTCCGTCGAGATATTTATTGATGGCAACCATAACGCTGTGCCGGGAAACGTCAATGATCATCCGGAAGAATACGAAACCGGCGGTCAATTTGTTCTCACCTCCGCTGGTGCTCGGCGGGATGCAGAAGCCGGTGATCCAACCTTTGGGGATGGGCCGGATGACGAGTGGTATGCTTCGGTTTTTGATAATGAGGCTTTTACCGGTTTTGTCTATGAATTTCGAATCGCCATGTCCAAAATCGGAAATCCTCAGGAGGGTGATGTTATTGGTTTCAATGTTGCCGTGAATGACGCTGATGACTCGTCTGCTGCGGGGAGCGATTACCAGATGCGCTGGGTGGGGGCTGCCCACGATGAAAGCACGTATGGCGATCTCATCATTGGCCGTCGAGAAATAACAGCGCCACTTATTGAAGAGACCATTACGATTGACGGCAATCTGGACGAATCAATATGGCAGAGTGCGGGAAAAGCAACTTCGAATCCATTTTTATCTTCATTCTGGCGCGCCGCCTATCCCTTAAGTCCAGAAGATCATTCATTTGATCTATTGGCGCTGCATGATGCGGAATATCTGTATTTAGCCGTTCAAGTCACGGACGATATCATTGTGACCGACAGTGCTGCAGCGGGATCAGTCGGTGAACCGTTTTGGAACGATGATTCTGTGGAATTCATGATTGATGGAAATTTAAGCCGAAATGCCGGTGGTGAGAATGCCTACGGAGCCAGCGCTAAGTTTGCCATGACAGCCAATACGGCCGCAAGTTACGACGAATCGCAATTCATTTTTGGCCCGGAAGCGGACACCGATTGGTACGCTGTACCAGCTATGACGGACGATGGGTATATCATTGAATTACGTACCTCCAAAGCCGCTGTTCTTGAACCAATTGATACAGAACTTTTCGGTTTGGGAATCGCCGTCAACGAAGACGACGCTGATGGCGTGGACACGTTTGATGGGTACCAGATGGATTGGAATGGAACACCGAACAATGAGCGTTCCTACGGTATCGTGAACTTAGGCGGGCCACCTACACCGGTTACGGATTGGGAATTGTATTAAGGGGTGAATATTTTTATTTGTTGTTGTTGTTAATGAGCAGTTTCTGCATCTTACTAGATATGACGTCATGGTTTGTTGATTCAATCAAGCCAATCGAGAAACGTTGTGGAACAGAATCAAGAAACTTGGTCAGCCCTTTTCGGCCAAAACCGAAAACCGTCATTTTCTTTTGCATTTGATAGAAACGGTCAATCTCATTGTCATCTTGATGATGCAGTAAGAATAATGACCGGTTCAACTCTTGATCACCGAATACAATCCATTCCGGAGCAGGGATGTCACCTTCATGCGTTTTGGGGAGGGGCTGTTTTTCTTTGATCGCAGAAGTCATCCACCAATCTGAATCATCATATTCACCGCCCGGGGTTCCCTCATACAAGATCCAATATTTGTGATCATCGGGCATGCGGGTCATGGTGAATGTGCAGTAAGTTGGATAAAAATCCCAACGTGCCTTCCAGGTTTTGGTATTGGATGTGGCTTGCAGAGAGACCAGGTTTGCTTCTTCCGAAATCACTTTGATTGTGGATGGATTTGTTCCTTCATTTTTTGGACGGAAGAAACTGCCGTCTTGTTGATGCACCGCATTGGGAAAACCGCGATATTCACCACCAGCACGGCTGCCGGGTTTTGGATGAAAGCTGATCCAGTCATTGCCATCCCGGTCAATCAGGCTGGAAAGGCCGGCGCCTTCTTTTTCCAGATAGTAGGTTGCGTTTGGCGTTTCGATCTTGAAGCAGGGCACATTGCCCGCCGATTCATCAACGGTGTTCCTTGTTAAACGCACAGTTCCTTTATTGTTCAGAGAAGGCGTATCTGCAAAAGCCATGGGATTTTGAACGATATTCTCTGCAAAGACGTACATACAATGAGAACAAATGGTGAGTGCTATGAGTGAAAAGGTCTTCTTGAATGTTTTCATGGTTTCTCCTTAACGTGCATTCAGACTTTATCATGTTTTCTGGATCGTTATCCATCATTCTATTTCGCTATTTTGCATTTTGGAAGAAATCATAGCCAAGCAATCTCATCGCGTTGGGACAATAAATTAGCAACTGGGACTCAGTAAAACAGGCGTCCCACCTGTTCCCCAATGCATTGCATAGAAACTTTTTAAAATAGCAAAGAGGAATTGATGAAAACGAAAAGTCCGATTACAATAATCGGGTTGAATACCCTGTATTTGCGGAGAATTCAAATTCGTTTTGGAGACTACAATTCTTCAATAAAGCGAGAGTGGCGGAATTGGCAGACGCGCTAGACTTAGGATCTAGTGCCGCAAGGCGTGGGGGTTCGAGTCCCCCCTCTCGCATTATTTATTTTGTGTGTGAATACCGATAATTTTTGCGTTTGAATGTGTTTTTTAATTTAAGGTGATGTGCTATACTAACCCATTGCAGATATTTTTTTTAATGTTTTTATCGCTTAATTTTTAAGGGGACAAAATGAAAAAGGAGCAAGTTAATATACCCAAGCGAAAAAGAGGCAGACCACCGGGGTCTTCAAATAACAATAACTGGAAATCCGCCGAACTCCCTGAAGGAGAGAAAAAAAGGATTATTGAGTACGCCAAGAATATTGGCTTGTTGCATGTCTCAAAGAAAGAGAAAGAGTATAGATAATTCTTTGAGCATTCATTCTTTTTTATGTACAAGCTTACATGAATTTCGAGATTGTGTTTGTGGCATACCGGCTTTTTCCCAAAACACTTTATCATCTTTTCACATGTGGGGAAAAGACACACCTTTTATATATGCAGATAAGGACATAATCTTCGATTACGAATTATTTGATTGAGAGTTTTAGCCATTTTTTTGCTGATCCGGCAAGATCATTCTTTTCGTCCAATTAAATAAGCCCATTATAATTGAAATAATTTTGGTATACTGCTGAAAAACCAATTTCTTTCCTATAATTTTAACTCGAACTGAAATGCCGGCCTGTTTTTTGATCGCATAAAATGGGAAAATGAATTGGTATTCATTAGATATTGTCTAATTCGGGAGGAAATAATGACTCAAACGCGTTTTCTGCGAGATGATGTTTTGGATGAGATGCTGCTTGAAATCAAATCAATATCAGATAGAGTGGATAATGAGTATGCTTCCAGCTTAAAATTTTATAAAACGTTCATTTCTTTAACAGAACTATACGAAACCAACAAAATTGCGTTGGTTCACATGGAAGACGCCATTGAACTTTTACGAAAAGAAGGCGCTTCTCAGGAAGTCATCGATTTGGTTGTGGGGGCTGCACTTCATATCCAACTGGGCATCGTTAATGTTCACAATATAATTAAAGAAGATACGAAAGAAATCCAGATTGAACGCTGAGTCTTTGTTTTCGTGGTTTTATAAAGTATTAAGTCTTCTCTTCTAGAAATTTATTCCTTCTATTTATCCTGCTATTAAAATGATCAGGATTTTTTGGCTGTTTGTGCGGAAAATGGTTCATATACACGTTTGACTTTTTTACTATTGCATTTTGGGCATTTCGTCTGTTTCTCTTCATGTTCGCTTATTGACATTTCAACCTCAAATTTCTTATTGCACTTTTCGCAAACATACGGGTAAATAGGCATTATGTGTTCCTCCTTTTCTAACTTTTTTCATCAAACCATAGATCTCGATTATAAATTCCAATGATATACGAATTTTGGATTCAAACCGCGTATTCTAAAAAATAGAATAGTATAATGAGTTTAGACGATCTTTAAATATTTTAAATGAAAACAAGAGTATGAGAATACCCTTTTTGATGCAGCAAACAAAAAAAGTAGTTTGCTTTCAGGTCTTACTTACCCTAAAAAATGAAGAATGACAGCAATATTAACCGTTCTCGGCAGCCGATGCCGTTATCCAATATGGTTATTGCGCTGGTGGCGCTATTAATTCTGGCCGTCATGTTTGGGGCGGTTCCCCCGATTATGTTGTCGGTACTACAGGCGGTCAATGTGACAGTTTCTTTACTAATCCTGATTATCGTTTTCCAAATACGCAACCCACTTCAATTTTCAACGCTCCCCACCTTATTTTTGATACTGACGTTGTACCGTTTTGCCCTGCATATTGCCGCAACCAAATTGATACTAACCCCCACTCATGCCGATGTGGGAAATAAGGCCGGACCATTGGTCTATTTTTTAGGGAAACTGATGGTGGATGATCAACCTTTTATGGGGATTGTGGTGTTCTCAATTATTGTCATTGTTCAACTGGTTGTGATTACAAAAGGCAATGCGCGTATTACGGAAGTAACCGCCCGCTTCAATTTGGACAGTCTTCCGGGTAAACAGATGGCCATCGATACAGATTTGGCTTCGAAGCGGATAACGGGAGTGGGGGCCCGGCACCGGCGTTTGGACCTTGATCGTGAAGCCAAATTTTATAGTTCGATGGAAGGAACAAGTTGGTTTATTCGAGGAGAAGTCATTTTAGGAATACTTATCGCCGCTATCGATCTCATCGGCGGCATGATTGCCGGTTTCAATGAAGGTTTGAATGCCAGTAAATGTTTTGAAGTGTATACCATTTTGGCCGTAGGGGCCGGTTTGCTTCAACAAATACCGGCTT
>CAZXSQ010000387.1:0-6799 GCA_964643335.1 uncultured bacterium | reverse complement strand
TGAGTATGAACGGGTCGGTGAAAGCGCCAGCCGCAAGGCGGATGTGCGTATCATCGCCGCTACCAATCAGGATCTATCTGCTTTGGTGGAAAAAGGAAATTTCCGCAGCGATTTATATTACAGGCTTGGTGTTGTGGGAATACACCTTCCTCCGCTGCGTGAAAGGTTGGAGGATATTCCTCTTTTGGTCGATCATTTCCTCCAGCAATTCACCGAGGAAAGAAACATTCCTCCAAAAATTGTTTCTTCGGATACCCTTAATTTGCTGCTCGATTATTCATGGCCTGGAAATGTCCGTCAGTTGGAAAATGTCCTCTCGTTTGCGCTTATTCGTTGCTCAGGAAAGCGTATTATGCCCCAACATCTGCCGGCTGAGCTTCATTCACATGCAAAGGTACTGTCCAGGTATGAAGCCGAAAGCCGTTTTTCACTCCCGGAAACGGAGAAAAAGGTAGTCGAATCCGCACTGAAAGAATATAATTGGAATCGTACTGCAACTGCCAATGCCCTCGGTATGAGCCGAGCCTCACTTTGGAGGCGGATGAAGAAATTTGGTCTGCTTCACGAAAATGTTTCATAAACGTTCAATTGCCGTTCGTTCTTGAAACATTAAAAATACCCTAAATATCGGGGATATATTCACAAAATCCATTAATTTCCTATCTGTCCGTTCGCTTTTGCAACAAAAAGCGATCAAATGCTCCCTCTCAGAATAATAACTTCTCCTCAATGTATATCTATTAAATTCAAACACTTATAATAATATTTTCTTTTTGATCAATCTCTGGCACAAATAATGCTCTCTGAAAACACCGAAAACAGCGAAGATCAGGAATAAATTGAATACTGGAAAAAATAAAAAAATGGCGAATGAAGTGAAATTATGAAGTAAGAAGGACAACTGCGATGATCAAAAACTCGCGCGCATTAACTTCAGGTCAGGCGGCGAAATACTGCTACGTGACCTCCGATACAATCGTGAACTGGATTAAAGCCAAATGTCTTCCGGCCCAGCGTACTATGGGCGGGCAATATCGCATATTGGTTGAAGATCTCAGGCATTTTATGTCACGCCATGGTATGAGTACAGAGCTACTGGACGAAGAATGCGAGACAAGAATGTACTGCTGGGAATTCTCGGCCAGTTTAGACAGAGGAAATACTGGAATCCGGGATTATTGTGAGAATTGTATAGTCCGTAAATCAATGGCTTTCAATTGTTTCGTTCTACGTTTTGCCTTACCTGATCAAAAATGGTTATTACCAAATTGCCATGAATGTGAATACTTTAAAAAATGGTACGACACGGCTTTATGACTTAATTCGTAACACCGGCATCTTGCCGGCATTGTAACCATGCCGCCGAGACGGCGGAGTTACATTCTGAGAGATACTTTCTCAGAAATAGCGAGTAAGAATCAAATCGATGTTTAAACGAAAATATAAAAATTATTATTTAATCAACTTGGAGTAAACATGAACACAACAAATCAATATAAACCGCGTCTCTTAAAACCGGTAGAAGATGATTCATTTGATACGTTTCTCAACGCGATGGATAAAGTGCTGGAAGATGGAAATTACGGCTTGCCACTTTCCGTTTATGCTGATACCTGCGCGGAGTGCCTGCGATGTGCGAATCAGTGCCAGGTTTATCAGGCTACAGAGGAAGACAGAGACGTTCCTCACGCCAGAACGGAGGAAATCCTCCGAATCTATCGGGAATTTTTTCATCCTCATGGCAATCATTGGTTTTCTCGTAAAAAAAAGCAGCAGCAAATTCGGGAAGAATTCGACTTGAAAGCCCTCATCGAAAGCCTTTATCGCTGCACTCTATGCCGGCGGTGTACTGAGGAATGCCCGATGGGCATCGATCACCGGCTTGTGGCACGTTTCGGACGTCAGGTGCTGAGCGAGATGGGAATCGTACCGCAGAATATGGGCGGCAGCACGGTCGAACAGATTTTTGGAGTAGGAAACACCAGTGCTTTTCCCCGCCCTGCCATTATCGATGCGCTCGAATTTCTCGAAGAAGACACTTACGACACTTACGGTTTGAAGTGTACGTTTCCGCAAGACAAGGAAGGGGCTGAATATCTGGTGTTTCATCCCGTCAGTGACTACATGATGGAAGCCGAAACACTGATGGGCGTTGGAATAGCAATGGATCAAGCCGGTCTGGATTGGAGCATTAGCACCTACTATGCTGACGCCATCAACTATGGGCTCTTTTACGACGACCGTGCCTTACTAACGGTTTTAGACAAAATGGTTCAGGAGGCAAAACGATTAAAAGCATCCAAAGTCGTTATCGGCGAGTGTGGTCACGCCACCCGCTCGGCGCTTGGCTATTGGCGCTCTCACTTCGAAAGTGAGGGGATAGAAATCATGAGCATTCTGCAAGTCACAGCCGACGCGCTTCGCCAAGGCAAACTATCTCCCGATCGTTCCAAAAATCCCGAAAAGATTGTACTGCATGATCCATGCAACATTGTGCGCGGCTGCGGAATTTTTACACCTCAGCGTGAAATTCTCGAATCCTGTTCAATGGATTTTGTGGAAATGAAACCAAACGGCATAAAGAATTATTGCTGCGGCGGTGGGGGATCCATCGTGATTTTGGAAGATTTATTGGATTTCCGCGTCCGAATTGCCGGTAAAGTCAAAGCCGATCAAATACAAGAATCGGGGGCGGAAATGGTTTGCGCTCCATGCGCCAACTGCAAAAAAATGCTGCGTGAGTTGGTTGATTTTCACAAACTGCCGGTAACCGTCATTGGTCTTCATGACTTATTGGCCAAATCACTTAAAACCGAAGCCGAAGACGAAACTGAATCCGCTGTTGCTTAAAGGAGGAATATAGGGATGGAACAAATCCTTGCTTTTACTCAAGGACCACTATTTCGATTAGCCTTCGCCATTTTGGTGATAGGTCTATTAAGACGGTTTGTACTGACCATATGGCCTGCGGTGGCTGCCTGGTATCGGGCCAGGAACCGGAACATTCAATGGTCGAAGTACTTCAAAGATCTCGGTTCTTGGCTGTTTCCGGTTACACACGCGTCTGCCAGCAGGCGTTTATTCTCCGCCGTATCGTATATTTTTCACATCGGACTGATATTGGTTCCGATTTTTCTGTCGGATCATGTCTCTCTCTGGGCTAAAGGTACAGGCATAAGCCTGCCCGCCCTGCCCGAAACCTCGGCGGATATATTAACGATTGTCACTATTGCAGGCGCAGCATTTTTGCTGATAGCACGATTCGTTTACCCGCTTACCCAACGGTTCTCGAGTTTCGAAGACTATGCGGTGATCTCCACGATCCTCTTCGTTTTTTTGACCGGTTACGTGGCGGGCAGACCTTGGAATCCTATCAGTTACAACGCCATGCTGCTGCTGCATATATTGAGCGGTGAGGTTTTGATGATCGCAATTCCGTTCACCAAACTGGCTCACTGTATTCTTTTCCCATTCACACGTTTATGTACGGAGCTCGGAGCCAAACTGGCTTCCGACGTGGATTATGTCTATGTATCTCCGATAACGAAAGGTAAATCATCATGAAAGCAATATTAACCGATATAACCCGTTGTATAGGCTGTGATAAATGCAAAGAAGCCTGTTACAACCTGCATAACAAGGGTGAAATTTGCATCCTCAGTCCCGATGCGCAGGACGATTTATCTGCATCGCACTGGACCACAGTTCTTCTTTATTCAAAAGGGAATCTCTTTGTTGAGAGGCTCGACAGTGAGAATCCCAATTTCCCAAAAAACGTCAACGAAAACAATGTCAAACAAATGCCGCAAACAGCTTATATCCGCAAGCACTGCCTGCATTGCATGGTGCCCACTTGCGAGTCGGTATGTCCCATCGGCGCTTTTCACAAAGATCAGAAAACCGGCGCGGTGATTTATGACTCCTACAAATGTATAGGGTGCCGTTACTGTATGTATGCTTGTCCCTTCGGCATTCCCCGTTATGAATGGGGCACTCCGTTCCCGATCGTGCAAAAGTGCAACATGTGTTACGAACAGCTTAAAAAAGGAGAGCAACCGGCTTGCACAAAAGCCTGCACTGATGAAGCAACCGTCTTCGGTGACCGTGACGAATTGATCGCCTTGGCGCATCAACGCATAAAAAACGAACCGAACCGGTACCTGAACCATGTTTATGGAGAGAAGGAAGCGGGTGGAACATCAGTACTCTTTTTGACTAAACCGCAGGTTCCGCTTGATTTTCTCTTCAGTAAGCGGGTAGGAGTTAAACCTCTGCCCCTGAATACGTGGAAATGGCTCGCCAAAGTCCCGACCATCGGATTAACCGCTGCAATTGCCGGTACCGGACTGTATTGGATTATCAAACGCCGCAACGAGTTGGCAAACGGTGAAGAAGAAGCATTAGAAAGGACGGAACCCAATGCGTAAAACACATTCTTTATCCTTATTTCACCAAATATTGTGGTTCATTGTCGGCGTCGGAATTACCGTCGCTTTCTTCAGATTCTGGCGAGGACTGGGGGGCGCCACAAACCTGGACGATGTAACCCCGTGGGGATTGGGAATAGTTTTTGATGTGGCCTGCGGTATCGCGCTCGCCGCCGGTGGATTTACCATCGCCGCTGTGGTTTATATTTTCCAGATTAAACGCTACAAACCCATTGCCCGCCTCGCCGTGCTGAGTGCGTGCTTGGGGTACGGTCTCTACTGCGTCGGTTTGGCATTCGACATGGGCCGGCCTGAACGCTTTTGGCATATTCTCTTCTATTGGCAGCATCATTCGGTTCTCTTCGAAGTCGCCTGGTGCGTTATTTTGTATATGACTGTATTGTTTCTCGAATTCACACCCGTTATTTGCGAAGGACTCGGGTGGAGAAAAATCGAGAAGTTTTTCAAGGCAATCTCAATCCCTGTTGTTATCGCCGGTGTGGCGTTATCGACGCTCCATCAATCGTCGCTGGGAGCGCTTTTCTTGATCATGCAAGGGAAACTGGACGAACTTTGGCATTCACAAATGCTTCCGTTCTTTTTCCTTTTATCAGCCATCTGCGCTGGTGTCATGGTAGTTACCTTGCTCGGTATCTCCTCGGCAAAGCATTGGAACCGAAAATTTGGCCCGGACGATTTCGCTCCTCTGGCGAAAGCCGTCGCGATTATTCTTTATGTCTATTTAGGGCTAAAAATAATCGATTTGGTTTGGCGGGATCAGTTCATGCTCCTCTTTGAAGGTTCCTTCAATAGCAATCTCTTTCTTGATGAATTGATATACGGCGTGATCATACCAGCGGTTTTATTGTCTTTCCGTTCAGTGCGCCGAAGTGTAACCGGCGTAACGATTCTGGGGTGGGTTGTCATCATCGGAGTGGTCTTCAACCGTATGAATGTCGGATTGATCGGTACATTCTGGGCTACAGGCTCAACGTACTTCCCCACCTGGATGGAAATTGCATACTCCACCATGCTGGTAGCCCTCTCGATTCTCATTTTCTCAGCCATCGTCCGCTATTTTCCTGTTTTTGGAGCGAAAAAAGATACCCATAAGTACGAACAAATGGCGTCACTGGATGAACTGTATAATGCAAACGTGATTCCCGGACATGCCGGATATCAAACAATGGCGCAAATCACTTTAATGATACTTATCGGTGTGGGCGTGGCAGCCGCCGCTGTCCCCAATGTGGCCGTCCATGGCAGACGTGTTCTTGCCTGGCCTGTGAAACCTTCTGTCGATCGGGAATATTATGATGAAAACGAAGAATACATCTATAAAGAAGCCCCCGAAGTAATGACGTTAAACGGAGACGAAGCAGGTAAAGCCGTCGAAGCCTTCCCCCACCAAAAACTGGTTGATCTTTTGGGCGGAGACGACTCGTGCTTGAAATGCCATTGCGGACCGGAACAAGGTATTACCATCAATTCAAACGAAGACCATAAACCTTGCACTTTATGCCACACGGATATGTATCAACCGGTGGTCCAAACCGGCGCGATCGGCTTGAAAGAAGCCTATCACACCCGCTGCATCAAGTGCCATGAAGTGGAAGGTCCTAAACGTGGAATTCAAGAAATGGGTGAGTGTGTTTATTGCCATTAAAATGTCATACATCCCGTAATTCACGGATGCCGCAGTACTGTCGCTTTTTATCTTCTGGACATATGTCCCTCAGTTCGGGAAAATTAAACTATATCCAACTCTAGAGGAACCAATTTCATATCCTGGACTCGTTTTCCCCAAGCGGGTGGAATAGCTTCACTTGTACTTCGAATCTACATATAATAAGTCTTTCTTACTACTTATCAAAGAAAGAACATAATGCAATACGATATCACATCCAAATTCATTGCTGAGAAAGGGAAGGAATCGCTGTTCCGGTTTTTTCAAAAACAAGAGGCGGAAAATTTGGAGTTGATTCAAGGGCTTCCTCAAGAATTTCCCGATATCAAAAAAGGGGATTTTGTGCTCAAAGTGAAGAAAAGAACCGGGGAAGAGGAGATACTTATCTGGGAATTTAAAACCCGATGGAATGTTCAGGATGTTCAAAATTTAATGGCCTATACGCTCCGTGCCCGGCAACGGTATGAACTTCCGGTTAAGCCTGTCATGTTTTTATTTCTGGAAGATAAGAAAGCTTCCGGTGACTATGAAGACGACCGGTTCACCTTTCACTTTGAATTGATCAAAATGTGGGAACAGGACGGTGATGCCATTTTAAAGGGTGATGATTTTTTTCTTTATCCATTTCTCCCACTGATGTCCGAAGAAGAAGTTGTTTTAAAAGCGGAAGAAAAGTTATATAATA
>CAZXSQ010000386.1:4902-6825 GCA_964643335.1 uncultured bacterium | reverse complement strand
TAGTGAAAAAACTAAATACTTTCTTCCCTCTCTTTTTGCTGTAATTCTTCAGTGATCTTTTTATACTCTCCCAAAACAGAGTCTTCCATTTGTTGACGCATTTCGCTATTGAGAGGATGAGCAATATCTGCATACGTTCCATCGGTCTTTTTTCTACTCGGCATAGCAACGAAAAGACCGGAATTGCCATGTATAACTTTTAAATCCCGAATAACGAAACAATCGTCAAGGATGATCGTTACAAAAGCCTTGAGTTTATCGTCGGGCTTTTTAACTGGATAGACCTTAACTTCTGTGATCTCCATATTTATAGCCCTTTTATTAATAGAATTGACCGCATCATAAAATGCGGTTTTTTATTTCTTCTTATGGCGATTCATACGTCTCTTTTTTTTCCGTTTATGGGTTGCAATTTTGGTGCGTTTTCTTTTTTTTCCTGATGGCATATAACATTCCTCTTTATTATATTAGGATTATAACTATCGTGCGAACCTGTAGTTATAGTTACTACACTTCTCTTTGTCAAGAGCAGTTTTTCATATGAACGCCGCCTTCTATTATATTATAACTTTATATCTTTTTAATCATCACTGAAATTTCAACTTTCTGATCTCGCCATTGTTCCGGACCCAAATCGCCTTTTTGGACGAAGGCAAGAAGCGAAATGCCAAGGCGTCCATAATCGTGCTATAGGGTTTTTCAGAAAGTTCCAGAATAGGATTGAATTGATGAACAACGCCATATCGATCCAATAAAATGATATTTTGATCCGAAGCGAACACAATGTCACTAATTATCGCCCAGCCAAAATTTGTTTGCTGAACTTCCTTAACTTCCCGGTCTTTATGGCAGTAGATATAAGCCGGCCCGGATTCAGAGGTGAAAGCAAGTTTAAAATCACTGTTGACTTTACGGTAATCAAAGTCAAATACCGCTTTATTTACAGACGGAATCTCCAACTTCTGCAACAGGATTTCATTTTCAACATCCAGCCGAAGCATAATCCCATTTGCGGAGAGGGCAATCAGTTCTTCAGGAGTGTCACCCTCTTCCAGGCCAACCCATTGAGCTTCGTCAAGATAGTCATTCAAATCAATAAACAATATCGGGGCTTTGCCAAAGGGTTTTTGGTCTTCACCCAAAAAATGGGGGAAATGGTATTCCCATATAGTTCCATCTTTACATAAAAACAAAATCCTGTCTTTGGCGGCAGCACCGTCGATTGCTTCCGTGCGTGGCCAGTTAAGCAAACCGGTACCTTCCATAAGAAGTACGACTCCCTTGTTTTCATAAACGATTCTCCCCCATCGATCAATCAATACGATCAGTTCATTAGACAAGGGTAGAACATCGACAAAAACAGGAACTGCGTCATATGTGTGATACATGGTTTTCCCTCGAACTGCGCGGACCATCTCTGTATCCACCAAATCGTAACAAATTTGAGTAAACTGACTGCCGGTAACCCACAACCGTGACATAATATTATAAGCGGAGGAGTAATTTCCCGCTTTTATGATTCCATTGATTTTTTGTCGGGTATTGAAACCGTATGAGTCCAGTTCCGCATAAATCACACGGTATCGATTATCCAGTAAAACGAGAGCATTTCTGTCTGACAGAGATATCATTTTTTTGTAACGGTCGGTAATTTCCCCTGGAATAACTGGGTCGTCATAAATCAATGTCGAGCCTGTGTAATGAATATTTCCATTTAAATCAAGTACTTGTATCCCTTTTTCATCTTTAGAAAATAAAAAGTCTCTTACGATAGGAAAGAACCATTGGGTTTCAAACGGGAATTTTATTTCTTGGCGATCATAGGACAAGCGATTATGCATATCTATTGTCACCGGAAGATTAGAACTGGTAAAATGCAAAGAGACCGCTTCTTTATAAGAAGGATAACCTTCTAAAATCAAA
>CAZXSQ010000386.1:0-4892 GCA_964643335.1 uncultured bacterium | reverse complement strand
TCTAAAACACATATCTCGCCGTCATTCGGCCTAACGGCAAGATCAATCATGCTGACAGGTAGATTCCTTTCAGACGGTGATTTGGGTAAAAAAGTCCCTGTAATTTTTGGATTGCCCCAAACAAGTGAACCCGACAATCCGGATTCGATAACCGGTTTTGGGACGCGCAAGATTTTCCCCTCTTTGGTGAGCATCACGACTGAACTGTTCAAAGAGAAATCCGCGGCAACAATAGGTGATTGACTGGGATTTTCCAAGGCGAAAATCCATTTCAACCGTTGCCCGTCATGATGAAAAATGCGGCCGAGTTTATCGAAAACAAAAATCCGTTTGGTTTCAGGCCGCAGAACAATATCACAGGCCCACCCTGGATAATCAAATGCCCTGGCAGGTAAATTCGCCAACGTTAAAATCATCCAGCCGTCCATAAACTTCAATATTTCTTTATACCGGCTGGGAGATTCTTTTAGAGCTCTGTCAGCCAACATATACAAATCCGCTTCATTTTTGGTTTCGAAAGCGTTTTGCATCTGTTTATAATAGAAATCGGGTACCACATAGCTAACTACTGGCCCTATGTTTTTGATCAGGAATGGGTATCTCCAAAACAGTGCATTCTGTAGAATCCAGGCTGAACCTATCGCAGCGGCGATCAATAATAAAGCAAGAACACGTTTTCTCCACAAACGGGAATAGATAAGATCACTCATAATTAAAACTCCCAGTAAGGATATACTCGGGAACATAAATGTATACAAGTCCCAATCTAAAGGAAATCCGATAAAAGGATAATAAAAAAAACCTAACAATAACGCAGGGATAGCCGCTAGACTCAAAAACCGAAATGATTTCTGATTCAAGAACTTAAAAAAACGAAACGGTGTGCTGAATACTCTTGCAACGATCAAAGTCAATGGAAGAAAAGCAACCAAGATCAGCTCATTCGCAAAATCAGCCAAATGTTTTGGTGAGAAAGTCGTGTATCCGGCATTCTGTGCGGATTGGTTAATTGGGATGAGCAACGCCGGTTTGCCGATGCGCTCGCTTATTCCTGCAAATGGATTTGCGTACCAGCTGAGCAATGCGAGTGAAACCATCGTTGGAACAATGACGGCGAAAACTTGTAGTACAATATCCCGGAAACTAATTAATTTATCTCGCCAGGCCCTCCAAAACAGATACACATAAGCCAAACCGAGAATAATATTCCAGAAACCGGAAGCCAGGGCTAAACCGAAACAAAAACTTACAAACGTAATTGATACTCGTTGTTCTAAAAACAGAATGCCGGAGAACAAAAACAAGACTTGGATCATCAACGGAAGACCGTAGACTTCCATATAACCGCAATAAACAGCCATAACTGGTGAAACAAAAAGAAACAAAGGGGCAATCACCGAGTAAGGGTAAGGTGCTTTTCGGCAAAGAAAAAGGACGGTGAGAATATAAAGACCACCATAAAAGCAGTTTAGTAATTGATAAACCGTAACCAAATCCGTTTCAGGCCGAAAATTCAAAATTTCAGAAATCCAACAGCGAATGATGGTTTCAAAAGGAGCATGTTCAACTAAAAAAGCGTATCCTTGTTCCGCTGCGTTTTTGAAATGATAAATATCACCTGAATCGACACGATTGATACGCAAAAACCAAAAAATCCCAATAGATATTGAGCAGAGTACGAAACCGATGAGAAACGGTCTTCGGTTCAAAGACAAGGAGAGATAACGGCTTATCTTCAAATACAGTTTCCAAATGAAATCCGCATAAACAGATGAAATCACTGCCAGAAGAACCAAACATCCCCACATTTTAATGTACCAAGATGGAGTGTTTTTTAGCCGATCATGTAGCCAAGGATGAGCCTGGCCCAGCATAAGTAAGATGTAAATCGCCAGAGCAATAGCTGCCCACGAAACCAGCCCTTCAACTCTTAAAAACCTTTTTTTTCCATTTGTATGAATAAAAGCCGTTATATTTCTGGATTTTTAACGATTATGATTGAAATTTGTCTTAGTGAGAATAGAAAGATCGCTCGAAAAAATTTGGATTCCTATCTTCGGGTTAGCAGGCAGAAAAAAGAAAAAGGGGGAAAATTTCCCCCTTCTTGATGATCCTAATTAAGCACATATAAAGTCTTACGGTCCAACGCGGAGAATATCGCCCGTACTGGACGTGCCGTTTGAAGGATTGTATGTCAGCTCAGCGAGAGTGAAGTTACTATCCCGAACACCAGCACGACGGGTGTCGCTCAACCGAGCGCCTGTGTATTCGCGTGGATCAAGTTCCCCTTGGTCGCCACCTAAACCATTTTGACCATCAGGTCCATAACTGGTCATAATGTAATAACTCTGTCCATTCGAACCGTAACCATACCCATGTTCGTTACCATCCCCTCTAAAGGGGTCATAAGGCACCGAAGAGATGTAGGCTACTGGGGTAGTCAGGTAGATCCGGCGATCACCTCTGTTTCCAATCGCAATGTGGGCAATATTGATGTTTGCATCACCCGCATCATCAACACCGCGATACTGCCGGCGCATACGGATACGGTCGGTGTCCATCGGCGGATAGGAGTTGTTGTCAATAAAGAACGATTCGAGCGCGTTCTGTAAACTCCTCATTTCTGATTCCGCCCGTGCGACTTTGGCACGCACCTGTGCGTTCAAGAAGTTAGGCACAGCAATAGCCGCCAGAATACCGATAATAGCCACAACGATCAGAAGTTCGATCAACGTAAAGCCCTTCAGTTTCTTCATCCAGATTCACCTCCTTTCAAAATATAAATTGGTGCAGGATGCTGCTTCCCAAGAAATTCTTGGGTTTTTCCTTAAATTTGAGTGAAGATGGATAAAACAAACAATAATAACGGTAATTTAAGATATGTTTCACTCTTCTTCAAGGAGTTCCGCAGTGAAACCTACCAGGATTCACGCGGTGATCGTCGCATCTGATTACAATAATTATCACAGGTTTCTATGGATGTCAACCCATATTATTCTCTCTTGATACATAATCCCAATTTTTCTATCGTCTTCGCGGACGGGTGCGCCTCAAAAATTTGCCTCCCGGCGGCCCTGCTCCCGCTGTCGTAAAGACCAGATTGTATGGTGTATTGGAAAAACGCTGTCTATTCATCGTGCGAAGTGAATTATCGATTTGGATTCTATGCCGCGTATCCATTCGCAGTTGCACCTGGATGACAATTTGAGTACCGATATCGGTTGGATTGAATTGAAACAGTGGCATAGAATCCGGACGTGGACGAAAACGAATAGAGCGTTCAACTGTGGTAGGATCCACTGGTGCATTTGTTTCAATTACTATTGGATGGACATTATGGATCATTACGTCTTGTTCTCCATATGCGGGAATTGTACGGATAATCAAAGGGCCGTCCGTCGTAAAGGAAAATCTGTAAGGCTGTTCTAGAGACACTCCTTTGGGCGTTCGCGCTTCAGGTGTAATGATAACGCTATAGCGAGTTCGAAATTGGACGGGAATCGCCGCATCCCGATAAAGGCGTAAATGAAGAACATCTAAATCGGACAGTTCGCTTTCACGGTCAAAAAAAGCGTCGAATTCTACAGGTGGTTCAATAACCACGGATCGTTTTACCGAGTCACCTGCCATCCGTTCACTGAATCGGACGATAACATCCACCGCTCTAATGATCGGTATTCTTCGGGCTCCATTTCGGGGAAAGGTTTCTACCACATAGGGTGGTTCGATGTCCTTTTGCAAAACCACAGGTTCCAGGTTTATGGGTTTACCTTCTTCTACAATCACTCCATCCAAATAAAAATTTTTATAACCCCCTTTTGAAAAAATAAGTGTATAAGCATTGACCGGCACCTCATCAAATGTATATTCTCCTTCCACGCCAGTCACCACGTCTAATTCCGTTCCCTCCAGAGACACAGTTATCCCACCATGATCGGCTTCCCCTTCAAGCAAAACAGTACCTCGAATAGACCCAACACCTGGTTTACCCTGATCCTCGCTTTTTTGTAACGTGAATTCCGACACGGATGAAACTTGCTCTGCCAAAACTTCCACATCTTCCAAACGGCCTGTTTCATAACCGGGATGCTCGGCGACTAGATCATAGGTTCCGGAAGGAATTCCGACGAACATATATCTTCCATCTTTATCCGTCCAAACCGATTGTGAAATCCCCAGCAGCCGGACCGTTGTATTATCATGAGAATCTTGACCCTCCAGGTAGACTCGGCCTTGGAGAATCCCGATCCCGTCCATGTCCTTTTCACGATTCAGCGTAACAATCATTCCCACATTGGATGTGGAAGTGGCCGGTTTTGGTGTAACATCGGAAACAACCAACTCTTTGTAACCGGGATGTGAAAATACAAGATCATGTGGATTATCATCGAGACCGGTAATTTCAAAGGTTCCGCTGGAACTGGTTATCGCTTGTTTGCTTGGGATATCCTCCACTTCAACCTGAATACCTTCATGGTTGCTGGATCGTTCAAGAAAAGCAACGCCCCGTATAACATAATCTCCCAAATCCTGAATAGGAGTCGGTGTAGCATTCGATTGAACCGGTTGTAATTCTATTTCGGGGATTTGGGTTTCTTCTTCATCGGCAATTTGAACATCCTCTATGAAAACCGGAACCCACCCTTCCTTTACAGCCAGTAAGGTATATTGTCCCGGTTCAACCTTTTCGATTCTGAAAAAACCCGAATCACTGGTACTGGAACTGTATTCGGTACCCAATAAAAGAACGGATATATCTTCATGGTCATCTTTTCCTTTCATTCGGACAAATCCGGTTAAACTTCCGGCGGGAACATGTTTTTTAATAAGAGTAATAGGCTCCAGTTGAGTGCGTTTGCCCACATACACAGTTACTGTTTCTCTATGTTCTC
>CAZXSQ010000385.1:2701-6847 GCA_964643335.1 uncultured bacterium | reverse complement strand
GTTATAATTTTGCATCACGTTTGCGGTAAGAGTTCGGATATAGAAAAGATGGGATTGTAAGAAATACCTGCCTCGTCAAATGCCTTTACGCCTCCCTGTTCTCTGTCTACAAGGGCAATAATTTCAAGGACTTCTGCATTGCAGGCTTTGACTGCTTCAATCGCTTTTAATACAGAACCGCCTGTCGTGATCACGTCTTCTACTATGACGACTTTCTTGTTGGTGATATCGCATCCTTCAATTTGGGATTGAGTTCCGTGTTTCTTGCTTTCTTTGCGAACGATGAATAAAGGGATCGGATTTCCCATTATTTGGCTAAATAGAGTCACCGCACCGGCAATAGGATCGGCACCCATTGTGGGTCCACCGATGGCCTCAACTTGGGTCTCTTTGATTTTTTCATAGATGAGTCTTGATAAACAAAACAACCCTTCCGGATCGGCTGTGGTTCTTTTCCCGTTGATATAATAACTTGATGTCAATCCCGAGGTGAGAATAAAAGGTTTATCCGCCGGGGCAAAATTCATCGATTTACCGATAACAATTTCTCTTAGCCGGTTACGAAGGAAAATCTGTTGTTCCCGGCCGGAAAGTGATCCGGCAATGTTCTGGTCGTTGATCATAATTGCATGAATCCTCCTAAAAATATTTTAGGGGAGACCATGTTGGCGGCGAATATACCATTCAAGTGTAATAAATATGATCATCGTGAGGAATATCCACCATTTCTCTCCCAAAAACGTGGTTTTTTGCTCTTCCTTTACCCATTTCGCTGACGGCAGACTCTTTGCCAAATTTTTCCAAGCGGGTTCATTGGCATATTCACCACCGCCCATTTGAGAAATACCGCGTAAACTATTAACATTTTGACTTAATTCATTGATTTCCAAGGTTGAAACTCTGACCTCGATCGTTGCTGCCGCATCGTTCGTTTCGGTTGATAAAGTATATTTTCCCGCATCAATAGGAGTGTAACTAGCCTCATACATGTTCAATTGAGTTTCTGAGGGTTCAAGCCATAACGTTTCCTTGCGTTCAGGGCTATCGACTGTAACCGGAATTCCAGAAACGGTTGATTCCTGTATTCTATCTTTCGCTGCGTAGGAAACCTTTACGGATTCATTCAAATCATAAACAAATCCATCGGTATAAAGTTGGCCAGGTGGAGCCTGAATGTTGGGATTAGCCTGATAGATTAGTGAAAGCCAGAATGGAACCAGAATATCTTCACCGGTTAACATTCTCCACTTCCAAAATGAATTGGTGGCCAGAATGATAATACGTCCAAGACCGAAACGGTTCTGAATTATCAAGTTCACCGGTTCTTCAAGAGTAGTAAAACCTTGAAGAAGAGTTTGGCTGCCTGGTAAAGGAGCACCAGTACGGTAATAAGGGAAAAGTGGGGGGAGGTCTTCATCCGGATATTGACTCATGGCGGAACGTATTTCCGGAACATTAGAGGAATTGATATCTACCGGCACCTGTTGGCGCACCTGGGTAAAAACCTGGACTAACGGAGAGGGTAAAATTTCACGAATATTGGTAGACGGCTGCGAGCTATTTAGAGGACCTGGGATAAAAAGTACTCCTTTACCGTTTTCGATATATTCGCGCAAAGTACTTGCAAATTCTGGATTTATATTTTGGAAAGAAAAATTGTGCAGAATGATGATCGACCATCGATCTATCTGATATTGAAGTGTTTCCAGATTTTCATACACTTGCTCTGTTAGTTCAGTTTCATCTGTCTCCTCTAAGTGGCGGTTTATCCAGTCCCGGTCATCCAGATAAGAAAGACCGTTTTCATGAACCAGATAGGTTTCTGGATCAATACCTTCATAATTTTCCAGTACTCTTTTAAGGAATTTTAATTCCCAATCCGGTGCGCTTGTTAAAATTAAAACTGGATCTTGGGCAGTGCGCACCCTCACTCCTTCAGTAATTTGGTTGTTGTTTTGAAATAGTTCATCTTCTAAGGGATCAATTTCTGTAGTAAAGAGATATTCACCGGGTGTAAGTGGAGGAATTTCAACAAAAACCGTAAGCTCCTTCTGTGATTCTGTAAACGTTATCCTTTGTTCCTGATAGAAGCTTTCGCCTCCATCCCGTAATCCACCACGAAATCTGATTGTTAGTGGTTCCGGTAAGATATCGCCTCTGGTAAGTAGATGGGCACGAAGTGTCAAAGATTCACCTGCGCGGGCGGTTGATGGGAGCGTTACTTTGTCGAGTATGACATCGAAAAGGTTATCCGTAGTTCCAATGCCGAATGAATAAACTCGATGACCGATTGGATCGATATCGGAACTGGTAGCGGCAAAAATGGTTGAAACCGCGGGGACAGGATTTCTGCCCCGGTTCCATTGCCCGTCCGTAAAAAGCAATAGGTATGCTGAATGTTCCGGATTACTTTGTTCACGGAAACTGTCCAAAACAGATGAAATGTCGGTATAATTGAATTCAGGTGATGCTTTTTCCGGTATTTTAGCGCTCCAGGCTGTATCATTTTGTTGCGAAAAAGAGGAAAAAAGTCCATAACGAATATCAAAACCTCGGCTTTGCCAGTCCGATTGGATTCCTTCATCGATTAAATTCTCCATAGTGGTTTCGAATCGTGATGGGGGAGGATTCACAGAATCTTTTTCGGATGGATGAATAGGGTATGACATACTGAGAGAATCGTCCAAAGCGACAAATAAGGATGTGCTTCGGGAAGTTCTTTGAGTCTCCTGAATCAACGGCCGAGTGAGCAGTAAGAGAAGAACCCCCAAAAAGACAAACCGGCAGGCAGTCAATAAAAATCGGGTTCCTGAAGAAATTGGTGCATCCAAACACTTGATAGAGTAAATATATAAAGTAACACCGATAACGAGAAGAAAAAGAATAATCAAAATCAACAATCCTTTCCGTTTTTATCAAAACCAACGGATAAAATGAAAAAAGCCATGTTATAACTCTGTCCTATTCACTATAGTAGGTTTATGAAAATATCATAAGTCAGAATAAATAGACTGTGCTTCTTTAACCATCAGAAAATTTTTCTTAAAATTATTCAATAAAATAGGTTCATACTACGTTATATATTATAAGAACACCATGAGGGATTCATTACCGGTTATGGAACATGGAGAATTGTTCGTCCGTTATCGTGATAAAAGCGATCTCGCGGCTTTTGAGGAACTCATGGGTGCGTACCATAAACCTCTCTATAATTATTTATTGCGCATGTTGAGAAAAAAGGAAGATGCAGAAGATGCGCTTCAAGAAGTCTGGCTCAAAGTAATCCGGCAAAAAAGTAGTTATCGCGAACAGGGCCAATTTTCCTCATGGCTGTACAGGGTTGCCCATAATCATTGTTTGGATCTCTTTCGGAAAAGTAATTACCGCACCGACAATAGTGAACTAATCGAAACGAATGATGGTTACAGTCTTTTAAATGGTATTGCATCCACCCAGCCTTCTCCTCATGACTCCGCTGTAAATAAAGAAACCGTAACCCAGTTAGAACAGGCTGTTGAACGTTTACCCGAATTGATTCGGGAAGTTTTTATATTAAGAACAGTGCACGATATACCTTTTAAGGAAATCGCCGAGATTCAAGACAGTCCAATCGGTACAGTACTTTCACGAATGCATCAGGCTGTAAAACGATTGCAAACCGATATATCGGCATCGCCAGGCTATCTTGGCGAAGTAACCGCATAAAACAAGCGAGGTTATTGATGATGAATATAAAACCTCTTTTTCATAATAAAAACGATCATGGATGTCCTTCGGACGACCGTCTCTATTTGTTTCTGGATGAACCGGATAAAAGCGGGGAAAAGAAAATTTTCTTGAATCATTGTTCATTGTGTGAACATTGTCATCGCCGATGGACAGAGTTGAACACGATTTTAAAATTGGGAAATTCCATACCGCTTCATGAACCTGATCCATCGCTGCGTTCCTATATGCTTCAAAATGCTTATGATGGATTGAAACAAGAACCTGAAACCATTCACCCCAAGCCCCAAAATCCTTATTTAAACTGGCGATTGCCTGGATGGCGGCTCGCCTGGGCGGCCTTGTTTCTCGTCATGAGCTGGGGTGCATATAGGCAGTTTGAAAACACGCACACAGTCACTACACAAACTGAATATGTAG
>CAZXSQ010000385.1:0-2691 GCA_964643335.1 uncultured bacterium | reverse complement strand
AACTTGAAATTGAGCAGCTTCAGCAAGAAATTGAAGAATTTAACCTTGGCTAAGTGAGAACGTATGATGAAAAAGTCAAAAGAATATGTCTTATTCTTGATTGTATTGATTATCCTGCCTTTCCTTTTGGTGGGGGCACTCATTGTAGTGCAGTCGGAAGTATGGGCGAAAGTAAAACCGCCAAAAGATAAAATCAGACAGGCAACAAATACCGAGTCGCTGGATATAAATGATGGGCGGCCGCCTTTTCTACGTGGCCAAGGCAGAGGGTTCGACATGCCGCGCGGCCCTCGTCCCTTTCAGCGTGATGAAAGGCGGGGAATGGGAAATCGGATGCACTCAAGAGAACGAATGATGCATCTTCGAAATGATAATCCGGAATTGGCCGATTTAATTGAGAAATTACGCCGGATTGAATCCGTTATCAACCGAATCACTCGCCGCTATCACGAAACGGAAACACAAAGTAAAAAAGAAGAACTGGCCACCGAATTGCATGATTTATTGGAAGAACATTTTGAATTGGAACTGCGGCGGCAGAAAATGGATATTGATTTAATGGAAAAAAAGTTGCAAAGGATCAAAGCACTTTGGAAACGCCGCAGTGAGTTGAAAGATCAATTTGTGGAACGTAAATTTGAAGAAATAAAGGACATGGAGTTTCCATCCCGAAAACCTTTCCCACCTCCTGGGCCTCCCCAAGAAAGACGCGGACGAGGCTGGCAGAACCGGGGACGGAGAGGCGGGCCAATGAAGCCCCCCTTGCCTCCCGATGAAGAAAGAGACCGCCCCTGAATTAAGACTTACTTGTCATAACGGTACACATGCCCGTCCGTAAAGGTCGGCTCTAAATTTGGGAAAGGGAATGTATTTACAACTAATCTGCATCCTTCTTTTAAATCCGGCCATTTCTCCTTTTCAAACCTGGCCATCATTCGAGGCCCTTGATAAAAAAAGATAACATCAGCGTCACTCAAATCTACTTTCCAGTAATTTTTGTAATAAATTTTACCACTACCTGACATCCTCGCGATAAGGTATAGATAAATGGACAGTTCGTAGCCAATCGAATCAGCCCCCAGTTTCGCCGCCGCATGAACCAACCTGCCATCACCACACCCGAGATCGTATACTTTTTCTCCTGGCTGAATCTCTGCCAACTTCAACATGCGTTTCACTGTCGATTTATCAGTGGGCAAATAGGGTGAGCCTAAATACATGGCATAGACAGAGGGAAGCGTCAATAAAATAACAAAGAGTACAAGCCAGGTGGAATTGATGCCCATTGCACTCAAAACACCGCCTGAAAAAAGTATAAAGATGGTCAAAATTAAATATTCAATCATGGACAAACTGAATGATTCGAGCAGATCAAGAATCCTTGCTTAATCATTGTGTTCTTGTTTTAAAAACATATTCGTATTTACCTACCTACATATTCCCATAATAATGTAATATGATGGACGAAAAGGCAATGTATTGCATATAAAAAAGGGGGTGCAACAACATGCCAAATATTGGATATCACACAGATGCATTTAATAGCGCGAACTGGAATTTCGAGCAATGCCTTGAATGGGCGAAAAATCATGACCTGAAATTCATTGAATTCGGAGCGATAGATGGTGTCGCTTACATCCAGGCTTTGGGATATTATCCTCATATTTCTTTGTTGGAAGATCCTATTGTTTGGCGTAAAAAACTGAAAAGATATGGAATACAATTCAGCCAAATTGACGCCGCTTATCCTTTAAGCAAAATGGATGGGTTGACCATCGGTGTACAGTATATCAAAAATACGATTCGCTGGGCCAAGCTGGTTGGATGCCCCTGTGTCGACACAACGGATGATAAGCATAAACCGGAAGGGATGTCCGACAAAGAAGGCTTACAAATACTCAAACAAGCTTACGGTGAAATATTGAAATCCGCCGAGGAACACGAAATTGTTATCAATTGCGAACCCCACGGCTATTTCACCACCAATCCCGATTTTATGGATGAAATTCTGAATTTTTACGACAGCCCCTATCTAAGAATGAACATGGACACGGGTAATACATATATTGCTGGTCAGGATCCAGTATCTTTCGTTGACCGCTTCAAAGACAAAATCAGGCATGTCCATATCAAAGATGTCACAGAGGAATTATCGCAAGCAGTCCGAGGAGGGGTGACTGGCATTGCCATGAGCGAAAGCGCCATTGGTGATGGTGTTAATGCCGAAAATATTGAAAAATGTGTCAAAATCCTGCTGGAGAATGAATATGAAGGTGTGTTCAGCCTTGAATGCGAAGGGGCGGTACTGGAAAAATCACTGAATTGGTTTCGGGACTTACTTCAAAAAAATAAATAGAAAAATTTTAAATTATTTTTAGGAGGTTCAAGAATGGGTAATGTGCTTGTTGGTGTAAATATGGAATTTGTGCGAAGTGAAGGGAAATCCTTTGCCGAAGGGGTCAAAATCGCCTCCGAACTCGGCTACAAGTACATCGAGCCGATGGTGCATAATGGCCGCGAACTGCTTAGTGAAGCGGGCTATTTTCATTCCTATTCGATGGAAGAAGACGCCCGGCAAATGCAGCAAATTTGTGATAGGAACAATGTAAAAATTTCTGGCCTATCAGCTCACAGCCCTCTCATGCGGCCCGAAATAAGCGTTCCCTACCTTCGCAGGGCAATTCAATTCGC
>CAZXSQ010000384.1:1328-6848 GCA_964643335.1 uncultured bacterium | reverse complement strand
AACAACGCCATGGTGCCGTTTACCTCTCTGGTTCCAACTATTCTTGAGTGGACCGAGGCGGAAGGACCGCCGTATCCGCTGCATAGTGATTCATTTTTGCCGATTTTGGAAGAAGACAATCCATCGGGGTGGGATGAAGTGTACTTTTCGCATACGTTTCATGAGATCACCATGTATTACCCTATGCGTGGAGTGCGTACAAAGCGGTATAAATATATTGTTAATTTGGCGCATGAACTGCCCTATCCGTTCGCCAGCGATTTGTATGCTTCAGCCACATGGCAGGGAGTATTACGGCGCGGCGATGATATGTATGGCCCGCGCACGGTTGAAGCGTATATCGGCCGGCCAAAGGTGGAATTGTATGACTTGGAAAACGATCCAAACGAAGTGAATAACGTTGCAGGCGATCCGGCCTATACGGCGGTCTTGAAGGAGATGGAAGAGAAGACGCAAGAGTTCAGGGTGAAAACCGAGGATCCCTGGTTGATTCTGCAAAACTATGAATCCCCAGAATAGCGGCTAAGACTCAAACCATGTTTTTAATCTAAAGTGAAGAGACTTTTAATCTTCTTTAGGAGTTATTTACCCTTCTTAATAACCCCCAAATGCCGAATAAGCATCAAATCATTTCTGAAAGCCAACAAATGCTTTCTCACAAATATATGACTTTGGAATGAAAGTTGTGTTGATTTATCACATAAGGCAATTAACTCAGGATAAAGTGACATTATTTAGAAGGATACCATGACATCGTGTCATGTATTCCTTTTGTTTTTTTATTTTGAGAAAAAAGCAGTCTACTTTTTAATAATGAAAAGATTTTATCCTGTTGCTTAAGTAAAAAAATGTAACAATAAATCAAATATTATTGTTTCGCTTATTTTTAGAGAAATTAAGGCGATAGTAAATATTATTAACAAAGAAGGATTTTTAGTAGTATATGTTTAACTTATTTAATCTGCGGGGACCGGTGCAGGTTCCGGTTGGGGTTCCCAGACACCGGTATTCAGGTACTCATCCATCGCTTTGGCGGCGACTCGTCCCTGGCCCATGGCCATGATGACGGTGGAACCGCCGGTGATGGAATCGCCACCGGCGAAGACGCCCTTGCGGCTGGTTTTACCGGTTTCGTTGTCGGCGACGATGACTCCCCATTTGTTCAATTCCAACCCTTTGGTGGTATTGGGAACCAGGGGATTGACACCAAAACCCAGCGCGGTCACGACTGTTTCCGTGGGCATGACGTATTCGGAGCCTTCAATAGGAACCGGGCGGCGGCGGCCTGACGAATCCGGCTCGCCAAGTTTCATCTTGATGCATTCCATCTCTTTGACCCAGCCGTCTTCGTTTCCGAGCAGTTTAATGGGGGTAGTCAGCAGACGAAAGTCTATTCCTTCTTCTTTAGCGTGCTCGATTTCCTCAGCACGTGCAGGGGATTCCGCAAGAGTGCGGCGGTAAACGATGGAAACATTTTCGGCTCCCATGCGCAGGCTGACACGGGCGGCGTCCATGGCGGTGTTGCCGCAGCCAATCACCGCTACATGTTTACCGACGGTAACGGGAGTGCTGTATTCCGGAAAACGATCGGCGTGCATCAGGTTAATGCGGGTTAAATATTCATTGGCGGTGTAGACCCCTTTCAGGTTTTCGCCGGGAATTTTCATCATGCGAGGCAGTCCCGCGCCGGTGCCGAGGAAAACAGCATCGAAGCCGTGCTTGTCGAAAAACTCATCGACGGTGATTGCCTTGCCGATAAGTGCGTTGGTGTAGAAATGAACCCCTTTTTTCCGCAGCGCATCGATTTCCATCTCGACGATGTCATTGGGAAGACGGAATTCAGGGATTCCGTAAATCAACACACCGCCCAAACGATGCAGCGCTTCATAAACATGCACTTCATGTCCCTTGTTGATAAGATCACCTGCGACTGTAAGGCTGGCCGGGCCGGAGCCGACAATCGCTACTTTTTTACCGGTTGATGGTGGAGGAGTCCATTCAAACTCTCCGCCATATTCACGCTCGTAATCGGCGACGAAACGCTCCAGGCGGCCGATGGCCACCGGATCTTTTTTGTTACCCAACAGGCATTTGATTTCGCACTGTGTTTCCTGCGGGCAGACACGCCCACAAACCGCAGGGAGCACATTGGTTTCTTTGATCACTTTAGCGGCTTCAATATATTCGCTTGCTTTGACATGTTTCATGAAGCGGGGAATGTCCACACCAACCGGGCAGCCGTCGATGCATTTGGGTTTGCCGCATTCGATGCAGCGGTTGGCTTCAGCCATGGCCAATTCCTCCGGCAGACCAAGAGCCACTTCCTTGAAATTGGTTCTGCGGACTGCAGCCTCCTGTTCAGGCATTTTCTGCCGAGGGATTTTCATTCTGTCTTTAGGTTTCAAAGTGGAGTATTTTAGGTCCATCCCTTCAGGAATATTCGCATGCCATATCCGATCTATTTCATCCAAATCACCATTGTAAGGACAGACGGGTGAATGAGGTTTTTCTTCACCTTTATATACATTAAAGGCATGTTTTTCTTGATCGACATACCATTTTTGACGATTCATCAGTTCTTCGAAATCCACCTTGTGACCGTCAAAATCGGGGCCGTGATAGCAGGCGAATTTGGATTCATCTCCCACGTTCACCCGGCAGCCGCCGCACATCCCCGTCCCGTCAACCATCAATGCATTGAGGGAAACGGTGCAACTAATATCCATGGTCTTGGTCATAACACTCACAGCGGCCATCATGGGCACAGGGCCGATAGCAAACGTATGATTGACTTCAGTACCTTCTTCTGTAATCTGCCGCAAGACATCAGTGACAAAACCTTTGACGCCGTAAGAACCATCGTTGGTTGAAATGCGGACTTCATCACAGACTTCTTTCATCTCGTCTTCGAGCAAAATAAGATTTTTTTCCCGTGCACCGATAACTCCAATCACCCGGTTTCCTTTCTCCCGCAGCGCTTTTGCGATAGGCAGGAGAGCGGCGACACCATATCCTCCGCCCAGACAAACGACTGTTCCGTATTTCTTTATAGGACTGGCTTCACCCAGCGGACCGATAATGCTGTAAAATGAATCGCCGACATTCATCGAGCAGATTTCGTTGGTGGTTTTACCGATTGCCTGTATGACAAAATAAAGGCTGTCATTTTCATAATTGGACCCAGCAAGAGAGATAGGAATACGTTCTGCTTTTTCATGAGGGCAAATGATCATAAATTGGCCAGGTTTGCGCGCATGGCAGACCAACGGCGCTTTGGCTTCAAACCAGAACGTATTTGGGGCTAATTCTTTTTTCTCGAGAATCTCGAACATCGATGTATGCTCCTTAAATGAATTTAGTTAAAAAATGTCGTAAGTTTTTAAATAAACGAAGAGAAAGCCCGGCGAAAAACATCAAAATTGCCAAATTTAGTTACAAAAAAACAAAAAAAGTTGCATGTATTTACATTAGATAAAATGGCAATGCATTGCCATTACTTCAACATAGTTAATATTACTAATAAGTATATTCGGATTGAAGGTTTATGGTAACCTCAATTGAAAAAAATCCGATCAGCAGAGTGAACTGTCTTTAAAAAATGGATTTAAAATTTATGGGCAGTAATTGAACTCGGCAATATTATTCAATTCATACAGTTCAGCGATTTCATTTTCTGTATCTAATTCCACTTTAAATGTGTCCAGCGCGGAAGGTGGGGAGTAAGGAATTTCAAACGTTTTCGAACGTGGAACCAGATCAAGTGGTGCCTCAACTCCCCGGCACCGTTTACGAATAGCTGGTCCAATCGGTGGGGTTATATGCAGGGTGAAAGGATAGGCTTGTGCTGTACCGATATTATGCACTGTCAGGGTAATTACTCCCGGTTTGTTTATTTCTATATCATCTTTACCAATCGCCAGGTCGGGAAGACGTGTTTCCGTTGAATCCGAAGCCCTGGTTTGTTCAATCGAAAGGTTGATCCGTTTTTTCGGAGGGAGTTTCAGCTCGAATTGTTGGCCTTTTTCAGTTAACTCAAACGACTGTTTAAGTAAAAATTTCTCAGAATCTTGATCCAGCAGGTAAATCTTATAAGAACCCGGTTCAAGACGATTTAACTGCATGAGCAGATTACATGCCGTATCTGAAAAAACATAGAGGTCCGCATTCAAAGATTCTTGGTCAGCCTGCTTGACGAATACAGCAGCATGGTCACCGATGCGATCCCACATCACCGCATGGAGTGGATAGTAGGTGGGATTGCCGAACGAACCGGTGATCATAGAAGCGAGCACCGTGCTGCCTGGGATGGAAACCCGATCTGTGAACAAAACCTCGGTGGTGATCATAGGGATGTTGGAACTTAAACCATCGATGATATTTTGCAGTTCGCGTTCAAGCAGAGAGGTGTTGCCGTTTATATGAAAGCGCATCATGCCACCTGCGTGGTCGAAAAGGATATCATCGTAGCGGACATCACCTGACAGCGCTCTCCATTTTTCAACCACGTCGAAGAACGAGCCGTTATCATGAATCATCCCTACCCATTCGATGGTGCCTTTCGTTGGATTTTTATCATTAGATGAGCGGAATTTTTTTACAGCGTCCAAAGCCGCGAACATCGGCGAAAGGAATTCATCATTTCCCGTTTTCGTCCAAACAGTCAGCAGAATATGGTATAGAGTCGCCGTGTAGCCCATGGCATCGAGATCATCATACCCTTTGGTTTCCCACCAGTTCTCGGCATAACCGCCAATGCGGGCTTCCGGGAAAGATACAGAACCGGGAATGATACCCGGCGGTTTTTGGTTATCCGTTCTTTTGGACTCATATACCCATGCCTTGCACCATTCGGTTAGTAATTCTTTTACTTCGGGATGATTGTTATACCACATCACCCAAATTCCGGGTTTGGCTGCCCGGCCGTTGAGGGGGACATCAGCAGAACGGGGCGGTTTATCAACCGTTTCCGAAGCGGAATAATAGTATGATTTGAAATGGAGGTTGCCGTTGTTATCTCTCGCGGTCCACACATCTCTCATGCAGCGCATGGTTTCGAGGCACCGTTCGAAGTAGACAGGATTGCCAAACTCGGTTGCCATCATCAACGGTTGGGTATCCGATACCGGTTCGGCGGCGTGTTCCACATCTCCGATCTCTTTTGAGTATCCGTTTTCGATGATACCGGAAGCATAGACTCCGTCAGCGATGCGCTTTGCTCCTTTGCGGGCGATTTCATCGTGAGTGGCCAGAACCAGGGGAATCCAGCTGCGCAGGATTTCTACATCGTCACCCCAATTACCGCCCAGCTCACCGTTTTCGATCTGCCGATTCTTTACCCAATAGTGGATTACTTCACGCATTCTGCCTAACGCTTCACGTTGAAGCACAGCCCACTCGGGAGCATTATCAGGTGCGGGTTGAACCGGGTACTCCTCCCGAATCGACTCACCCAAGTACATGCGGATCAAAGGATGATTCGGATAAAAATTTTTGAGTTCCAAGGCGTGGTTTCGGGCTAGA
>CAZXSQ010000384.1:0-1318 GCA_964643335.1 uncultured bacterium | reverse complement strand
ATAACAATGCTTCCACCCGCCTTCGCGGCCATTCCAATAAGCAATGCGCATTTTGAGCAACAGAGCGAGAGGGTAAAGAGGATCGTTAGAGGCTGCGGCATTGCACAGTTCATACGCTCCCCAATAGCGTTGATAAACATTCAACCCGGTCTCTTGATTCGCCTTGGAGTAACTCCACATGCGCATATATCGTAAGGCGGTGAGAACGTGTTCATCCACTTCGATACGTTCAAGAACCGCAGTTGACTGTTTATTCATGTTGTTCAATTGTGCCAAAGAAGATTCCAGCAGTTTGATTCGTGTTTCAGCTGGCGTGTCGATGTGGGCTGCGACAGCGTCTTGGAGAGCGATTAAATCAAGAGATGATGATTCTTCTTTTTGAAACCTTTTTTGCAAGAGAGACCCTGCTCGATCAACATTACCGGTATTTAATAAGGTGAGGATTTGCGTTGATTCAGAATCGAGGCCTGTGCCGATGAGTTCTGATCCATCGAATTGTATCGGCCAGGTGGGTACCGTTCGGATTCTCAAACCTACGATTGAACTTTTGTTTTTTCCCAAATACCACAGGTGGCCATCTTCAGGTCTGCGGCTGGTGTATTCTTTCCATGAATCGGATTTGGAAGGTTCATAATCCACCTCAACTTGAATCATGTCCTCTTCAACCTGAACGGGTACCTTCACGCTTTTGATGAAAGTGCCTCCTTGTGAACCCCATACATTTCCCCAAGCGTCTATATTTTCAGCAACCAGTGTATTGTTAACGATCACTTTTAAATCGTGGCGGCGTTCTTTGTAGCGTCCAAGATAAACTGTAACCAGATATTTTCCAGGGATGGTGTTCGCTTTAAAAACAATCGGATTTTCATCTTCGAATCCATCACGGAAAAGGTCTTTTCCCGGTGGGACGGCATGCAGCGGGTGATGTTTATCTCCTTTTTCCGATAGGATAGATTCATCGTGAAAGCCGGTTTGTGGTTTCTTTTTCCATCCATATTTCTGTTCGTTGGTATAAATAGTATTTTGAAACACTGGAATGGTGCCATCGGCAAATGGTGAGTCTTTTGGTCCCATGTCGAAAAGCAGATCGGTTTCTTCAGCCCAACTATGCAAAAAAGGAATGCATAGCAATAACGAAAAGTATATGTAATATTGAGATATCTTCATGGCAGACCCCTGTACAATAAAGTTAAGAACTTTATACCTGTGCAGACAGGATGTCCGCACCACAAAATTTTGAATTTTTCCATTGGCATCTTTTTATATGGTTCTTTTGAAAAATCAGTGGGTAAATCTTAGGAGAAATTATTAACTGGTT
>CAZXSQ010000383.1:6102-6873 GCA_964643335.1 uncultured bacterium | reverse complement strand
AACCAGTTAATAATTTCTCCCTGGATTTACCCACTGATTTTTCAAAAGAACCTTATTTTCCATGATTATCTATTGTATTATATCTTAATGATAAATAGGAATAATAAAAAATTAATGAATGCGAATATTAGTAAAGTGCTGATACAACCTTTATTTTTAGTTTCAATCCTTTGATCAAGGTATGCATTTTTCAATGCTTTAACATCCATGTTTGTAATAGGATTACCTCTCAACTCACCTCTCTCAAATTTCAAAATTGTTTCCTTGAATTCATCCCAATTAACAACACGAGGTGCAGTAGCATAAAAATTACCTTCTCCAAATGCTTTTGCATAGTGAATCATTTCTTCCTCGATTTTTAGATCAGGAGTAGGCTCCCACCATACTGCAAAATTTCGATTTATATCGACATACATGAAAGCATTGTTCAATTTCTGATAATAATTGCAATAAGGACATTTCAAGATATTAATAGAATCACTGAATATCATATCTCTATTCCCTGGAGTTTCTGCCCATACAGATCGATAAAGTGTAATGTTCAATTTTTGATTACAATTAGGACAACTTATAATAACATCATACTTTTTGCTCATTTTAACCTCGAAGTAAATCGCTAATTCTAGCGCTTGATTTCTTCCAAAATGCTCGCATCGCCGTTTCTAAAATATGAACGTTGTCAGTTTCTTGATAAGGCAAAGATACCGAGAACTTTTTATCATCCTTATAAGATATACAAAAGCAACCTTGATCATTCCATATTGATCATTC
>CAZXSQ010000383.1:0-6092 GCA_964643335.1 uncultured bacterium | reverse complement strand
CTGACCATTTGCAAAATCTACGTTTTGTTCCAGAGAATAATCCCCATTTTTCTAATTCGATACCTCTATCATCCAGCAATGCAGATTCAAACCTTATCCTTTTACCTTCGCTAAGATCATTTAGAAGTTCAGTCATAATGCGAATTCCAACAGATTTCCATAATCTATCTATGAACTCACCATATATATTTTCTTTTTTTGTTTCTATTTGTGCATAGTCATTTTGATTACCTATAATAATTTTATATTGTGTTCCTGTATAAATACCATTTGTATAATGTCTTGTTCCTCCCCAACGGACGCGAGTTATAGAATCTAAACTCCAAATACGCCCCTTCCATTCTATTCCTTCAGGTGAAATCTTTAATTTCTTTTTGAAAACTAAACCAATTTCTGTTTCAAAAGTTATTTCTCGACGCCATTCTTCCGCTTGGTGTTTTGCTTTCTCAATTAAAAGCAATCGTTGTTCAGCAATTTCTTCTAATGTATTTGCATCTTCTGTTGTTCGTTCAACAACATCTACAACTTCGGCGAACACTTCTTGAAGCATATTTGTGAGTTGCTGGGAAAAATCAAGTTTGCCGTGTTCATTAAACATGTAGATTGCCAGACTTCTGACGATTTTAGCTACACGGTGACTTGCATCGTGATCTAGCCCACGACTCTTCGTACTGACTTGAATTGGTTGAGCGACTATATCCCAATTTTTAACAACTTGAATGAGTTGATTTACCATTGGATTTATTTCTGAATCTGATACTTCTGAATCAACAGCAGACTGTATTTTTTCAACAAGGGATTTAATATTGGACTCTTCATTCGGAAGGAATTCTTGAGCTCTTACTTCATAAAAGTCTACAAGGTCATCTATTAGTATTGGACCTTGCTCTTCACCATTATCCGTAGCAGATTCAACTGCAATGGTTACAGATTCAACGAGATCTTTGCTAGGCAAATTATCAATGACAGATTTGATGACTTGGAGATAGTGCCTCCGCCGTTCCTGAATTTCCGCTTCGACGGCTGAGAGGTCCGATACTTCCGGAAAACCAGAAACAACCCGTTCCTCGTTTATGATCACGCACAGATCTTCGGGATCGAGATCCTCAAATGCCCATGAAATTTCGAGAATCCATTCCGCCACGTCATCGGCATTGTGTTCAGGCAAACGAGCGAGGCCTGCTGCAAGTAGATTCGCACGAGCAATTGACGACAGTTTATCGAGGGCGAGTAAATCCGTTACCGAGGATTCGAGGAGAGATAATACCTCTCCTGCACGTTTTGGCCCAATGCCTGGTAGCCATGCGACTTCGGCGGAGAGCCTTTTCCGAGGATTTGTTAAATCCGAACGCGCTTTCATGCACTCACTTGAGTCGAGCGAAAGGCTACGTTCATCGGCCAGTTCCATTATTCGACGACGATTATCGCGTGGGCTGGCATTTAGAATGTGAAAAGGATTTTGAAAAAGATCCATGCTCCTCTTTGGTTACGCATCCCAATCGAATCCGATGCGTCTATTTTTTTTCTCATGGTCTTTAGGAAGGCTGTTCAACGCTGCTTCTATGCTCTTTTGATCGAGTTCCGTCTTCCCGGCTTTGGCAGCGAGCCGTGCGGCCTCGCGTATGACAAAAGCTGAATCGGAGAGAGCCTTACCAGTGAGAGCATCAAGGATTTTGTCCACTTTAAGGTCATCTGCTTTCGGCAGTTGGCTTAATAGTGATTCCACCAGCGAAGCAACTTCTTCCCTCGATGGCATGCCAACCTCGATGATGTGGTCAAACCGTCCGCGACGCAGAATGGCCGGATCAATCATCTCTATCATGTTCGTCATGGCGATAATCAGCACCTTGTTCTTGATGGCTTCCGGAATACGCTGAAGGAACTCGGCTACTTCCTCGACATGATGCAAGCCTGACGATCTGCCCGATCGCCTATCTGACAGGAAAGATTCCATCTCGTCGATGACGATGACGGATGGAGCGTCATCAATCGCCTTGTTAAAAACCTCAGAAATCTTCTTGCTAGTTTCGTGAATGTAAGGGCTGCCAACACTATTGGAATCAATCGAGTAACTGGGCCAATCGATGAACTCAACGAGTTTTTCCACTGCGTAGGTTTTGCCACAGCCTGGTGGTCCATGAAGAACGATCGCAGAAGGAAAAGTGATGCCCATCGTCTGATATTTCTCTGCGTTGAAAATAATGTCGATGACGTGTTCGTTGAAAAACTCTTCAAGTTGTGGACGCCCAGGAAGTCTGAACACTTTGGTCTCAGCTGGTGCTTCCTGAGATTTCGTTTGTTCAGGCTCGACATCTTCCTTGGCAATAGAGGCCTTTGTATCAGTTTTAGATTGAGAAGTAGATTTGCGCCTAACCAGTAAACCCGCATCTGCAGATACACTGAATCCGGCAGCCTTTATGATTTCTTCTAGATCCCCAGCGGGCATCCAGCCGGTCAGGTTGGTCAAGCGCCTAAAGGAATCCGTGGAGATGATAACACCACCGGTTATCCAGGTACCTAAAACCACTTCATCATCGACGTGAGGTGTCAGTGTCCAAGTCGGAAGCAATCTGGAATACTGCTCCACATAAACCGAATCGTGAAAGGATACATCTTCTGAAATTCTCCGGGACTCTTTGAGAGCAAAAGCAAAAGCCAATGCATCGACCTTGCTTTCAGGGTATTTCCCATTCTCAACTGGAGTGAGAGAGTATTTTTTATTGCTACTTAGGCAACGGAATGATTTAGATCCGAATGAAACTTCTCTAAAGAGAGAATCGTTGAGGAATCCAAATTCATTCCATTTATGCGCCATATCCAGATGCGTGATCAGAATATTGTTCGAGCCATTGGTTTCGAAAATCTGCCACTCGTCACCGGAATAGAGAAGCGAACGGATTTTCTCCCCATCCAGCAACTCATACCCTTTAGGAAGCCATAAATCCTTCGCCATAAATCATCCCCTGATAATGTTGGCTACATCAAACATCTCGTTGTCTGGATCACCGCCGATCTGAATCATCGAAAGTTGGGCGACAACAGCGCGAAGTTTCTCAATGTCATCGGAGCGCATAAGTTGCGTACCGACCTTGGCAAGTTCCTCAAAACGGTGCTTGTCCGCAAAGAGATGGGGCGAACTGACCATCCTCTTGAATCTCTCGATCACGAACCAATCCTGCCGCCAGAGGATATCGAAATTCTTACCTTTCAGTTCATCAAGGTGGTGCTCGAAATCCTTGTCATTTCGATCTATGGAGCGTTGAGCTGTCTTGGCCAAGTTGTCGAAGGCTGACTCTTCAGACGGACGGGCATGCTGCCGGATATACTCATCGAAAAAGGATACGACACCATCAAGATCAATCTGCCGAATTTCCTTGAGGTGTTCCTTTCGAACCTGGGCAAGGAGTCGCCGAGCCTCAAGAACCTTTTCCATGGCCTCTTGGGATTTCTCGGTTTCTGCTTCTTCTGGATCTAGAGAGATAGCAGATTCAAGTTTCTGACGTGCTTGGTCCAGTTTCGGGTTGTCCACTACCTCATTGATATCGTCGATTCGGTTCAGCGTTCTTTCGCCTTCCTCGACAACCATGACGGCGGCTGAGGTGTAGTCTAGCTGTCCCTCTTGGCGAGAATAGAAGTTCTTGCCAGAGTGGAAGGTACCACCGATGCAGGGTACGGAGACTTCGATGATGATATTGCCGGAATCCAGAATCTCATATTCGCATTCCAGATCGGCACCAGCAGGAATCACACCGTCATCGAAATCGGAGCCGGAAATCTTCAAGACACCGATAGGGCGGTTATCGGTAATGGGATCCTCAATTTCACCCTCCCAAAGCTTCAGGTTAAGTGAACCAGAGGCTCCCGCCTTGAGCGACTCAGCCGCCTTAAATACCTTTTTACTCTTCTTAGGTAACGAGTCGCCCGAACGAATCAGATAGTCGAGTACAGGGCGACCGCCAAGTTTCTCTAGGACCTCAATGCCAACTGAGTGAGAGGCTGGGATGGCATCAACGGTGGCAGCGGTTCGTGTTATGACAATTTTGTCTTGTTCCAAAGCGATGGGGCCACCCATGGAATCAAAAACAAATACCTTGAAAGTGTTGTCACCGGTTTTTGTCAGGGCTAAGTCGATGGTTGCGCCATGCTTGAGAACCAAGCGACCAGACGTCCAGCCAGTATCAATGCTATCGATTTGGAATTCGGAACCAGAGGCTACCTGGCCTTTCAATTGGACTGCGATCTTGGCCTTAACATCCGGTGTGCGAGATATGTAGTTGAAGGATAGCGCAAGCCCTCCCCCGGAGGAAATCTGCCCACGAGTATTTTTTCGTGACCGATTCTGAGAGTTCCAGTCTATAGACTCTGCAAAGAGGCTTGCCCCTTCCGCTACGGCTGTCATTGGATTTATATCGGTGCTTCCCGGAATACCCAGTTCAAAGGCAACCTTGTCGCGCAGTGGTTTGTAATTGGTCGGGCCGCCGACGAACACAATTCGTTCCAAGTCATGCGAAGATAGACCGGCCTTATTGAGCGTCTCCCGGGCAGATTCAATTGACTCATTGACGCGTTCAACAATCAAATTGTCGTAGGTGTCACGCTGCAAAGGTATATCGAGATAGATTTCGTTTCCGTTGAGATCCCTAATTCTGGCCTCGGTTTCCGAAAGGCTAATTACTGAATCCTCGCGTGCCGAGAGTTCAATCTTGGCACGTTCGGTGGCCCAGGTTGCCAACCGAACAAGCGATTTGAAACTCGGATTTATGGAGAAATCATCTGGGAGATCAAAATTCTCCTGCAGCCAGGGGCGGACAACGTTATCAACGAGGACACGGTCGAAATCCCGACCGCCACACATGGCGATACCGCCGTGAGCGAGAAGATTCACTCGCCCTCCGATGCTTTCGGCAATAGCGATATCCAAGGTACCACCACCCAGATCATAGATCAGGAACATGCCATCGATATTGCGGGCACGCATGACACTCATGACCGCAGCAACAGGTTCTTGCATAAGGGCAACTTTGCCAAGACCGGCCATGCTCGCAGCTTGCATTGTCGCATCCTTTTGCATCTGATTAAATGCTGCCGGTACAGTAATAACGGTTTCTGTGTCTGGATCGTTTCGAATATCCTCAGGTAAATAGCCGAATAAAACCTTCAGAATTTCTGCTGAGCATTCTTCAGGAGTTTTAGTGAGATTGACAGCAGAAAGTTGGATAGGTGTGCTTGTCCCTATCAGGCGCTTGAATAGCAATGCGGCGTTATCCGGGCTATGTGGAGCTGAGTCATATGCCCGCTTGCCAATGTATTTGTTACCACGCCGGTCTATATAAATCGCTGAAGGCGTTACATCATTTTGTTCAGGACTCTTCCAAATGCGGGTATCGGAACCATCGTAAGAACAGATTGCGCTGTTTGTAGTGCCCAAGTCAATACCGATGAAATTTTTCATTGTTCTACCTTCCTCAAAATGACGGTTCCAGACTTAATCAATCCATCTTTTCCCATAATTATTGGTTCAAGCATTTTGTCCACGATCAAATCATCATCAGGTCCAAATTCTTCAACATTTAAGGGAGTTGCAGCCATTCCAGGATCAAAAGTTTGACCTTCTACATTCACAACACGCAATCCCGCTTCAGAAAGCGTTTCTTCAACTTTTTTCATGAACCAACGATATTGGTTGATATAGCGACCTTGTTCACCGGCATCTAATTTAGTAAGAATTTTCTCGAATACTCTTCCAAATCGCCATGCTTCTATGGCTAAAGAAATAATTGGATTGACAGGAAAATTAGTGTTTTGCTCCACTCTTCCCCTCCAAGAACCGATAATAGGACGCTTTTTATTCTAATATAAGATAGATTAAGGATTTATTGAAGAGTAAATCTCAGAATTTGTTGATTTAACCAATAGGAATATTTCAATGCGTCGAAAGGTGTTTATATGCCTGTTTTTTAGAAAAATGAACTATAAGTATAATTATTTTAGTACATTATGAGAAATCGTAATTTGAGAATCTTTCTCTATTATTTTGATTGGACGAAGCGGCTAACGCCGCAGAGCTGCTCAGACCTGAGTGATCTGATTGA
>CAZXSQ010000382.1:0-6901 GCA_964643335.1 uncultured bacterium | reverse complement strand
ATGATAAGATACACTTTTGATTCTTCTTGTCTAGGGATCAGTCGCTGTAGTACTATTTTGAAATCTCCGACACATAAGAAAATCATAAGCATATAAAAGTATATACTACCTTCATCTAAATCAAGCAAAAATATTATGAGAAAGCTCTACTTAATTGATACTTAAATCAACCATCTTTCTACTCTCTCCCGTTTGATGGAAGCTGTAATCTGCATTTGGTATTTACAAATAAGACTATTACCAATCTATATGTGGAACAAGATTTTGACTGATTGAATTTGACTCCGGGATTATCATTCAATCCACTACAGAGCTTACCCAACCCCACCGAAATCGATAAGATATCACTTTCAAAGATAGATACAAAGATTCTAAAAAGAGGTTCACATTGAAAGCAATTTGCATTATCCCGTCCAGATATGCCTCTGTCCGTCTTCCCGGCAAGCCGTTGATTGACATATGCGGGAAGCCTTTGATTCAGCAGGTCTATGAGCGGGCCGCTCAGGCTAGGCGATTGGAATCCGTAATTGTCGCCACGGATGATTCCCGAATTCACGATGCTGTCGAGTTATTCGGCGGCAAAGTGGTCATGTCGCCCCCTTCTCTGCCCACCGGCTCGGACCGGGTCGCCCGGGTTTTGGAAGATTTGGATCTGGATCATGATATCATCATGAACCTGCAGGGGGATGAGCCGCTCATCGATCCGGCTGACCTGGATCGAATGGTAGAGTGTTTTGAGGAAGCGCCCGGCATTCAAATGACCTCGTTGAAAGCGCCGCTTCACGATGAAGAGGATGTCCTGAATCCCAACCAGGTGAAAGTGGTGGTGGATCATGAAGATTTCGCCCTGTATTTCTCCCGCAATCCGATCCCTTATTGGCGGCGTAAAGAGGATGCGGACTGGACTCAGCGTCCCGCCAATTATTGGCTTCACCTGGGAGTTTACGCCTTCAGCCGCATGACTCTTCAACGTTATGCCTGTTGGCCCCGGAGCATGTTGGAGATTTCCGAGAGTCTGGAACAACTTCGCGCTTTGGAACACGGGGTGCGCATCAAAATGATCACCACCAGCCATCCTTGGCCGGGAGTGAATACGCAAGCCGATGTCGAACGTGTACGTCAGGCTTTCAAAAGCAAAGAATCCGGTTAACTTCTTTATCAGACGCTAAACAATATACTTATGACCCCATTTCAATTGAGAATAATTTTTGATGAATGACGAAAATCCACAAGCCAAAGAAAAACAAAAGAGTGACGCCGTTAAAGCCGCTTTGTTATCGGCTTTCGTGATTCCTGGAGCAGGTCAGTTCTACAATCGTGAATGGCTGAAAGGGATCTTTGTGGCCATTCTATTTTTAACAGCATCACTCTCAGTACTGGTTCCCATAACAATCGGGATAATTTTGTATTACAGTAATCTTGGCGGTGGGGATATCGAGCAGGCCTCAAAAGCGATCCGTTCAATATGGGAAGCCCGCATTCAACTCATTGTATTGGCAGTCTGTTCGATTATCTTATATGTATACAGTGTAATCGATGCTTACAGAAAAGGACAAAGCAGAATACCTGAAAACAATCCACCGTCACAACTCAATGAATAAAATGATTAACACTGCAGTTTTTGCTTAAATAAAGGAGAGTGCATCATGAGTAAAGTCAAAAAAGCCGTGCTGGCGTATTCCGGAGGGCTTGATACATCCGTTATCATCCCCTGGCTGATCGAAAATTATGAATGCGAAGTCGTCGCTTTCGCCGCCGACATTGGCCAGGGCGAAGAACTCGAACCGCTTCATGAAAAAGCGATTGATTCGGGTGCCTCAAAATTGTATATCGAAGATCTAAAAGAAGAGTTTCTAAAGGATTTTTGTTTTCCCATGCTGCAATCCGGGGCAATTTATGAACGGCAGTATCTTCTAGGAACCTCCATCGCACGCCCGCTCATTGCCAAAGCCCAGGTGGAGGTTGCACAAAGAGAAGACGCCGACGCCGTAGCCCACGGCGCCACCGGTAAAGGGAATGACCAGGTGCGGTTTGAACTGACATACCAGGCTCTGGCCCCACATCTGAAAATCATCGCCCCCTGGCGCGAATGGGATATCCGCTCGCGGGCTGACGCCGTCGAGTACGCAAAGAAGCATAATATCCCCGTTCCCGTCACGGCAGAAAAACCCTATTCAATGGACCGCAATTTCTGGCATCTCTCTTTTGAAGGTGGAATTCTGGAAAATCCATGGAATGAACCGCCTCGGGATATGTTTATCTTGACCAAAAATCCCGAAGAGGCACCGGACAAACCCACCTATGTTGAAATCGAATTCAATGAAGGTATTCCAGTCGGTGTCGACGGCAAACGCATGGCCCCGGTTGAGTTATTGGAACATGTAAATCGAATTGCGGGAGAAAACGGTGTGGGACGTGTAGACCTGGTTGAAAACCGTCTGGTTGGAATGAAATCCCGAGGAGTTTATGAGACCCCCGGCGGTACGGTTTTATTCAACGCTCATCGTGAACTCTTGTCGCTGATCTGCGACCGTGACACACTTCATTACCGTAATCTGGCAGCAGAGCGTTATGCTGAATTAGTTTACAATGGGCAATGGTTTTCACCTCTGCGCCGCTCATTGGACGCCTTTTTCCGTGAGACAGAACAGTACGTAACCGGCAATGTTCGGCTGAAGCTCTACAAAGGAAACTGCACAGTCGCGGGCCGGCAGTCTCCCCATTCCCTCTATCGCGAAGAATACGCCACATTTGAAGCCGACCAGGTCTATGACCAGAAAGACGCAGAAGGATTTATCCGCCTGTTCGGATTACCCACGAAAATAGAAAGTTTCGTCCGGAAGGGATAAACAATGTTGTAGGGGCGGTTCGCGAACCGCCCCTACGAATACTCCGCTTATTAGTCATTATGTTATCTCAGTCTTTAAATATCTGCCTCTCCAATTTCCGTCTGAGATTACGCTTATGCTCCAAATCCACCTGCGCCAGGCGCACCAGTTCGGTGAGCAGTTCTGTAAAAGACAATGGCGGCTCTGCCTGTTCCCAAAGGTAATAAGCGAATGATCCCGGTAATGTATTAATTTCATTGAAAAACACCTGGCCCGATCCCTGATCGACCAGAAAATCGAAACGCGCCAACCCACGGCAGTCCAGCCCGGCAAATCCTCGTTTCGCATAATTTTTGACCTGATCCAAAATTTTGTCAGGTATATCTTTTGGATTGATATCGCGCTGCAGTGAGGCCATGCCTTCACTTTGCGAAGATGTTTTTTTATTCCCCTGCATATATTTCTGATCAAACGTCAAAAACTCCTGATCTCTCTTTGGCCGTTCGGCTGCTGATAAACGCAAGGGATCGTTATCCATCACAGATATGTTCAGTTCATACATATTTTCAAGTAGCGGCTCAACAATGATCTGACTGTCGAATACAAATGATCCGGCTAGAGAAATCATCAATTGATCCAAATCATGGGCCGCTGAAATACCGATGCTGGAACCGAGATTGCAGGGTTTGACCATAACCGGCAGGGAAAGTTCATGAACCACCTCGTTCGCAGTTACTTCGGCCTTGGCTGGTTCCCAATTTCGCCGGTCTAACAGCACGTCCGGAAGAACAGGTATCCCCAAAGTCGAAAGATAACGCTTGGCAGTATACTTATTCATCGCTATTGCCGCCGCACGAGGGCCGGAACCGACGTAGGCCACATCGATGAACTCCAGCAATCCTTGAATACAGCCATCCTCACCGTAAGTACCATGAAATGCCGGGAAAAATACATCCACGGGGTATCGTTCAGGTTTTTTTCGCGAAAATAATCCTTTCGGAGGATCAACTTCGACAAGTTCTGAAAGCGGGTTGCTGTTCAATTCCACCCTACACAGTTGTTCCTTTATTTTGGGGGAGAGAAGGTAATTATCCCGATGCCGAAGCGCGTCGCCCACATACCAATACCCTTCAGGATCGATGTAAACCGGGATAGTTTCAAAACGAGTGGCATCAAAAGCATCCAGAACCTGCAATCCGGTGATGATACTGATTTCATGTTCTGTTGAACGGCCGCCGAAAAGAACAGCCACTCTTGTTTTAGCAGTTTCTTTAGAGGATTGATTATTCATTGACTAATTCTCCCCAACCTTGGAATGAGATCAATCCACCCTTTAAAAAGCCGATGGTGATTCATATACATCCGGCAGATCATTCTCAAATAATACGGCATCTCCTGCACAAAGATAGGAATCCAACCATTTTCTGGTCTCTTGGAATGATGTAAATTCGTAAAGCTGATCTGCCGGAAAACCGTTTCGCAGTAGTTCTGATCGCATAACCATCATCCGGTGAGAAGCAACAAGACCAATGACATCACAGGTTTGTGCAGCAATGGATGCCACTCGTTCATGTTCCTCTTTCTCTTTTTCTCCGAGTTCCACCATGCCCGGTGTGATGAGAATTTTTTGCTCTCCCGGTAAAGATTGTAATACCTTCAACGCATTCATGAATCCGGTTGGATTGGAATTGTAAGAATCATCGATAACAATAACACCGTCAGTGCCCCGATTGACAACCAGGCGATGAGCAACCTGGGGCATAGAACGAACTGCTGCCGCAATCAAGACCGGCGGGACATCGAGCAGCACAGCCGCCAAAAAAGCACCGGCCAGGTTCATGACCTGATGATCGCCAAAAAGGGTTATGAAAATCTTGTGTTGCTGCCCTTTATATTCAAGGACACAATGAGTTCCTTCCAAAGTGGTTTCTGAATTCAAGATACGGCAGTCCAACCTTCCTTTGTCCTCATCTCGTCCATAAAAATAAGTATTGACAGACAAATCTTTCGCTATTTTCCGGCACAAGGGATCATCCCCGTTCAAGACAGCTATTCCATCCATTGGGAGTGATTGAACCAACTCAGCTTTGGCTTTCGCGACAGTTTCCATGGATTTAAACCGTTCCATATGGGCCAGCCCAATCGCCGTGATGATACCCAATTTAGGTGGTGTAAATTTACAGAGAGACTTGATCGATCCTTTTTTATAAGCTCCCATTTCGACAATAAAATAGTTGTGTTCAACCCTCAATCTCTCACGAATGATTTTTGTGATGCCCATCAATGTGTTGACGCTTCCCGGTGTGGCTAATGTTGACGTATGGCTAGATAGAATATGCGACAGAATATGCTTGATGGAGGTCTTACCGTAACTTCCGGTTATTCCAATGATATAAGGTTCTTTTTGCTGCAGAATTTCCCTGGCTTCCCGCAGGTATTTACGTTGAACCAATGATTCAAACGGTGAAAGCAATTTATTTGCGGCAACAAGAGCCAGTGGGGTCAATTGAATAAACAGGGCAATGAAGAAAAACAATACGCTTGCAGCCAATGAAATAGAGAAAGGTTTTACTACCAACCACGATAAAACTGCCAGCAACAAGGCTTGCAGGATGAGCGTGATAATAAATATACGCTTCGCTCGGGCTGTCATAACAAGCGGTTTCTTGGATGGTGGCGCCTGATAACTCAATCCAACATAGGCCAGCACTGCAGCCCCGATCAATGAAACTGGCAAATGAAAAAAACTGGGGATAAATACAAAAAAACTTCCAGCCACAGCCAGAATCACAGCAGTAAGGGTAACTCGTTTCTCAAAAGAACGCGTTCTGATCCACCAGCGTAAGAAGCGGCGATTGTCATACTCCTCTTGCTGGAAAAATTGAAGAAAACGAAGAATGATTTTACCGCTGGCGGCAAGAGAACCAAGGATAAGTAAACAACATTGAATCCAGAACATAACAGCCTTTGATATCAACCCAAAAAACATATCGCACTGTTTTCCAGTGACGTTAAAATAATAGATTATGTTACACGCTTCTCAACGTTTTGTGATGCGGCGGGTAACAATTCTTGCATAAAACGTTTGATTTGATATGCAATTTGATGCCGCCCCCGGCTCAGTATAGTGTAATGATCAAATCCGGGAAACTCGAGGTAAGAGGAATGTGGAAGCAAATCATGCATTTTCCGGCCCAACTCCACCGGTGTTTCTTGATCTTCTTTCCCCCAGAGAAGAAGTGCAGGAGTTTCAATAGCAGGAAGCAAGACGCTTAAATCTTCATTGACAACTTTGACAAAAATATCGCGCATCTCCCCCGCTTGCAGCCAGTCTCTCGATGCAATTTTATTATACAATTTTTCTTTGATTGCAGAACCTAACGTACCTGGAATTATACGTTTAGCTAATCGGGCAATACCTCGAACGCTTTTAACTTTCAACCGCTTCATATAAGGAGCGTTTCTTTTCAATCCGGCTGAGGCAATAAGCACCATTCCGATAAGTGTATCAGGATGCCGTTTTGCCACCTGTACAGCAACCCGGCCGCCAAATGAATGACCAATAGCGATACAGGTTTCTATCCCCACAGCCTTCAAAAACTCGGCAGTGAAATCGGCATAATCCTCGGTTCCCCACACGGCTTTTGGACGATTCGATTCACCGAATCCAGGAAAGTCTATCGCAATATGCCTACCTTCTTTCACCAACGGCTCGATAAGAGGCAACAACAGTTGATAATTACAGCCCCATCCATGCAAATACAGCAAAGGGATACCGGGAGAAGATTGAATGTCGATGTAACGGACTGTGAGTTTATCCTGACCCAAAGTCAGTGATGTGTATTTTGGTTCCATTCGTGAATCCATAGCGATTTTTTGATGAAACGATGCTCAGCCGTGAGTGTAACGAAGCGGTTCTTCCCGTCAAGGAGACTGAGAAATTAAATAAATAAAATAAAATTTTATCTTTGCTTATATTTTATATTGATATATAATATCAATAATTTGAAACGATTCACCAAAACCTAACTCGGCGTAGCCGAAACCAAACAGGGATTCAGTTGGACTCGATT
>CAZXSQ010000381.1:2043-6929 GCA_964643335.1 uncultured bacterium | reverse complement strand
ATCCGGGCGATGGTGCTTGCCGACGATAAACTTGTTATTGCCGGCCCGCCCGATGAGCTGGAACCAAAAGATCCATTGGCCACCTTTGAAAACCGGAAAGGGGGAAAACTTTGGATTGTATCGGCACAAGATGGTGAATGCCAGTCTAAATACGAGCTTGAGTATCCGCCGGTTTTTGATGGGATGATTGCGGTTGATGATTCTGTGTATATTGCGCGTACTGATGGTGTGTTGACTTGTTTATCGGAATAGGTGGGATTCGTAAACTCATCCCACCGTTGGTGGAAAAAAATTGAAATTATTTGCGCTGATAAAAATTGGAGAAAATATGAGAACGATAACCGCATTATTCATTTTTGTTTTGGGGCTAATTTCTTTGGTTTTTGGGGAGCCGGTTCACCGTTCGGAGATCATTTTTCCTTTTCAGGAGAAGCATGTTCATGGGAGCAGTATGGTGTGTCTTCCGAATGGAGATTTTCTAGCTTGTTGGTTTCATGGCAGCGGGGAGCGTACGGCAGACGATGTTGTTATTCAGGGGGCCAGATTGAAGAAAGGGCAGGATGCGTGGAGTGATGTTTTTCTGATGGCGGATACGCCAGGTTTGCCTGACTGCAATCCTGTGCTGTTTCTCGATCAAAATAACCGTTTGTGGTTGTTTTGGATTGCTATCCGGGCGAATGGATGGGAGCATTCGGTACTTCGGTATCGATTCTCAGATAATTATGACGGCAAACTCGCCCCTGAATGGTTATGGCAGGACATAATCATTCTCAAGCCTGGCGAATCCTTTGTAGAGCATTTAAGAAAGGGATTTGAGAAATTAAATCCACCAGAAGATATGTGGGCGGAGTATGCGCCGCCGTATACTCGCCTGCTGGTTGATGCCGCTCGAGACAAAAACAAACGGCAGGAAGGGTGGATGACTCGAATCCATCCGCTTCAATTGCAAGGTGGGCGGATTCTATTACCTCTTTATTCCGACGGTTTTAATGTATCGTTAATCGCCATTTCCGACGATGAAGGCAAGACATGGCGGGCAAGCGATCCGATTGTCGGGCTGGCAGGTATCCAACCAACGCTGGTGCAAAAGCGGGACGGTACGATTGTAGCTTTCATGCGGGATACCGGTGGAGCGCCCTACCGGGTTTTACGAAGCCAATCGAAAGATAGGGGAGAAACATGGACGGTGATGCAGGATACTGACATACCGAATCCTGGCTCCAGTTTGGAAGTTATTGCTCTAAACGATGAGTATTGGGCAATGATTTATAACGATTCGGAAGAAAACCGAAACAGCATGGCCATTGCGTTATCCGATGATGAAGGCGAGTCTTGGAACTGGAAACGATCTGTCGGCAGCACTGATTATTACGCATATCCTTCAATGCTGCAGGATGATGAGGGACTTATCCACATAACATATACGTATAGAACGCAGGAAGGGAAAACAATTAAGCATGAGGTGTTTAATGTTGAGTGGCAATTACACGTGGCAAATTTTAAATGAGATAAACAACTGTAATCAGTTGTAAATACAATACTTCCAGGTGAGATTATCTGTTTACTCTTCCGGCAGGAAATTTTCCAGGGCCCAGAGTTCTCTCCCGCCGCGGTTATCGATCATGAATGCAATGCGTTTTCCATTGGGGTGGAAAGAGATGGCACGTATTTTTTTGTCGGAGACAAATATTTTTTCAGGTGAACCGCCTTCGATTGAAATTTTCCATAGTGTAGATTTGAACGGTGTTTGCTCATCCCATGTGATATAATACAAATGGTTTCCATCCGGAGACCAATCGAACCACTGAATGTTCGAGTTTTCATGTTCAGTTAGACGGTGTATTTCACCTCCAGTTGCAGGTATTATGTCAATTGTCTTCCACAGAGGTTCTCCCCACGTACAGAACGCAAGCCACTTGTCGTCAGGTGAAAGGGCAATTGGATACCCTAAATTCGAAGCACGATATAGTTCCCTTTCTTTACCGGATTCAAGATCGTACATGACGATTTCAAATTCCCACGGCTCACCAAAGAGTTTGTTCACATAAATCGTCTGTCCGTCCGATGCCGGACTTAGGCCCCAGAACCGTATAGATTCACTGTAGTCAGTCTCCTCTAAGACCGACACAGTTTTACCTGTTTCAACATCAATCCGCATGACTTCTCTATTGCGTTCATCAGGAGGGGTAACAATTGTCCAAATGGATTTATCATCGGCGCTCCAGCAGACTTGTATTTGGTACCTGGATTCAGCTGCGAACTTCTTCACTTCCTCATTTTCTATCCTCTGGACAAATATTCCTTCCCCGTGGTCCGAAGCAGCAAGTCTTTTTCCATTGTGAGACCATGCGGGCCATATTAATTTGTCCTGTTTGGCTTTTTCATTAAAAGAAGTAACAGTGTCCCATAAGATACCTTGCTTTGGATCAAACTCAGCGGTGTAAACCATAGACGTTGAAGACATAGAAGGAGCCCCATAATAAAAAGAACCATCTTTTGTAATACCTTTATTAAGAAGCCACAGTCCTTTATTGAACTTTGGATTTCCCATCGATTTCCAGACAAGTCTCGGAATATCTTGTGGTTTTCCATTCTGCATTCGTACGACCCACGCATCCCACGTTCCCAAACGATCGCTTGCGAATAAAATCCATTCGCCTGCCCAGCCAAGCAATCTGTCATCGGAATCGCTTTTTCGAAAAAACTGGTGTTCTTGCTTTTCATGAAGATCCAGAACAAAAATGTCTGATTTAGACGAATCTTGCGAATCAGGTGACTCGTAAACAAGATAAGGACCGCCCGGCGACATTTGAGGCCTCCTTGACCACCCTTCCACCTGCTTTAACGTCGTAACTAATTCCAACGAACCATCGGCCACACTGACCCAGCCGATTTGCTTTTCACCATCCGTCGAAGTACGCGCGACCAGTATTCTTTTTGCATCGGGAGACCAATCAATCAACTGAAAATATGAAAAGTGTTTAGCATCGTTCCTTAGAACGGTCTTGAAATCAGAACCATCGATTTTTATGATATTTAAATTATCCTCCCTTCCGAAAGCCACCCATTCACTGTCGGGTGATATCACAGTGTTGCCAACGTATCCACCAGTGGTAGACTTATTCTCAAATAGACATCGTGTTTCGCCGGTACTTATGTTGTGAAGAAGGAGATTGCCGGTTCTTCGCTCAACATCCGTTATGTACTTTCCATCCGGAGAAACAGCTGCGTGTTGATGGTAATTGATGTCTATCGGAACGCGCCGTCTTGCGATAGCACCCCTTTGTTCCTCGACGCTGCTTTCTACTGTGTCCTCAGAGGAAATAGCGCTTGAAACCTGAGTCTGGGGAAAAGCCAAAAATGTTGCAATAAGCCCTATTGAAAATGAAGTGCCCAGTTCCAGAACTGTCCTGGTTTGGGATCACTGTGTTTGTCATACAGGACATGACGGATTCGGCTTTCTATATGGTTGCTGCCAGCTTGGGTGGCGAGGACCAATTTTGGATGCCGTTGTGGTAAAAGATTTAATAGCAACTGTGCGTAGGCTGTGTGTGATTCACCTCCCGATAAAACCCAGTCATCACATGCTTTTTCGCTGAGAGAACTTAAGCGTGCTCTGGCCCACCATGCGAAAGGATGCCAGGGGAACAGGCATACCAATACTTCTCCGAGCAGAATCGCCCAATGGTCCCGGCGTTTCAAATGCGCCAGCTCGTGAAATAACACTCCGCGTAGATCTTTGGCACTGTACTTTTCAAGAATCGCACTCGACAACAACAATGCAGGCTGTCGCCGCCAGGGCCAGAGAAGCGCACCGCAAACATCGCTGGAAATGTATAATTCAGGACTTTTTTTCAGCCCGAGTTTTTTCGCAGTTTCAGAAATGATCTGCCGAATTTCCGTATCGTTGAGTGGTTGAGCTTGGGCAACCAGATGATGACCATCCCACAATGAGCGGAGAAGCCGGATAAGGAGAATCCCTGACAGGACAATCCATCCCCACAATAATAATTGTTTCCACGGCACCGTAAATTTCTCAACCGAACCTATGGTTTTTTCCTGAGGAGTAGGCACGGATTTCTCACTTCCTACAGCTGTGCTTTGCTTTGTTATGGAATCAGTCGAGGAAATATTCGATCCTGTATCGGAAGGGATGATTGGTGCAGCCTGCAAGGAAAAATAGTTGAAAATATTCGCTGGTACTTCCCGAACGATAACATTCCAGCCGAACTGCCGCACTGTATAGCTCAAAACCGGCGTAATTAGACAGGCGATCATAAATAGAAGAAGTACTCGATGCGCCCGCGCTGGCCGGTGTTTCCAAACAAAACTCCCTGCTAAACCCAAGAACATGCATAAACTGGTTTGCCATAGGCAATCGAAAAGAAAGGAACTCTCCGGAATGAGTGAATCAAGCATTGCGCTTCTCCTTTCGCTGGTCGTTAATCATCTTTTGGAGTTTCGCCAAATCTTTTTCAGAAAGATTCTGGTTTTTGATGAAATGTTGAAAGAGCAATAACGGGTCGCCGTGAAAAACCTTGTCCATCACTTGCCGCAGTGAGCGCATACTCTCCTGTTCACGTGTCCGCACCGCGCTGTACACATAATTCCGGCCTTCGCTGCGATGATCCACCCATCCCGCTTCTTCCAGCTTTTGTAATGTCGATAGAACCGATGTGTAGGGCAGTGATCGATCGGGGCTTAATCGGTCGCGCAGATCGTTCACTGTGGCTTCTTCAAGTTCCCACAACGCCTCCATAATCGATCGTTGCAGGTCGCTCAGAGTTTCAAGGGATTTATGCCGCATGGTCAGTTTCACCGTCCAAAAAAATATTGTTACATATATCTAGTACCCACATATTAGTACTAATATGTGGGTCTTGTCA
>CAZXSQ010000381.1:0-2033 GCA_964643335.1 uncultured bacterium | reverse complement strand
ACTTTTTTCATTTTTTTTACTGGGAAGAATTGAGGGAGAAAATAAAGAACAGAGGATCAGAAATAAACCTGCATACACTGAGAGATGATTTATTCTTCCGGCAGGAAATTTTCAAATGCCCAAAGTTCACGCCGCCCTGATCTCTCATCGATCTCGAAGGCAATACGTTTTCCATCGGGATGGAAATGGAAACGTGAAAGTTTGTTTTTAGTTTCAAAAACTTTTTCCTGAGTCCCTTCTGCAATAGATACTCTCCATAATGCTGCCAGGGGTGGATTTTCTTCATCCCATTTCACGAAATACAAATAGTTTCCTTCCGGTGACCAATCAAACCATTTAATGTCAGAAGTATCAAGTTTTACCACGCGCTGTGATTCACCCCCTCTGGAGGGTATGACATCAATCTTGTCAAAATAGGCATTTCCTTCTTTCTCACTAAAACAAATAGCAAGCCATTTTTCATCAGGAGAAAGCGCGATTGGATAGCCTAAATTTGGATCTTGATAAAGTATATTTTCTTCACCGGATTTAAGGTCGCACATTATGATTTTATTTTGATCTGAATCTGACACATTGGATTTATGGTAAAAGATTCTTTCTCCATCAGAAGTGGGTTCTACTGCCCAATAACGTACTCCTCCATCATTCTTATCCTGCAAAATAGTTTGAACCTCTCCGGATGCAATATTCATTTTAATAATACTACTATATCTAGAAGCCCAGATCGACTTATCATCAGCACTCCATCGTAAATGTACCGGAGATTTATTTGTTAGTTCTTTTATTTCACCTGTTACCATTGATTTGATCATAACACCCGTTGGGTAGTAACAGGAGAATGCCAGTTTTTTACCGTCATGTGACCATACTGGCCAAATTTGTACATCTTGTTCTGTTTCGTTGCCAAAGGAACTAATCGAATTCCATAAAATCCCTTTTTGGGGATCAAACTCCGCGGTATAAATCAAACTGATGTTGGAACTGGAAGGTTTTGTATAGTAAAATGATCCATTCTTTGTCAAACCTTTGTAAAACGGCCAAACGTCATCGATGGATTTCCAAACGCGTTTTGGGAAACCTTGGGGCTTACCATTTACCATCCGAACGATCCATGCATCCCAGGTTCCCATCCGGTCACTTTTAAATAAAATCCATTTCCCATCCCATGACCAGCCAAACATCCGGTTATAACTCTCACTTTTTTGGAAGAGGGGTTGTTCAACTTTTTTCTGCAGGTTGACAATAAAAATTTCTGGTTCAGACGGATCATGTTCTTTTGTAGGTTCGTTGGGTGCATATGCTAGGTAAAGTCCATCCGGTGAAAGATAAGTATATTTCATCCACTGCACTACATCAGGATTCCAATGCTTCAGGCGCATGATCATTTCCAAAGAACCATCTTCTACGGTAACCCATCCAATCTTCATTTCCATATCGTTTGTGTAGAAAAGTACCAGAATTTTCTGGCCATCAGGAGACCAATCAATGGGTGAAAAATAAGCGTAATCATGTTTTTTATTATCAAAAATAAGCCGGTCTTCAGACCCATCTATTTTTATGACGTATAATTCGCACTTATCATCATAATAAGAGCTCCAATTGTATACGATCCATTCTCCATCAGTTGAAAAAATAGAATGAATCACTCCACTCTCCGGCTCTGGTGAACCTTTATGAGTTAGTCTGCGCCTTTTACCAGTGGCAAGTTCATAAATAAAAAGATCACCCGTATAATCTTTGTCCGTCAGGTAATCCCCATTTGGAGAAACGGTACGAGACCATGCAACATGCGTATCAATATTTGGAATGAGACGATGTGTAGTGGCCGTTGATGAATCAAGCCGCATAGTCGCAAGATTTTTTTTATTCAAATCATGTTCATCCGTTTCCCCAATCACCAATTCCCGCCCTGGGAGTATCAGTGCTGCCAGGGCCAGTGCTATTACCCAATGCCAGCGGGGGGTTTGTTTGTAGAATTTGCGTTCGGGTTTCATAATGGCCTCCAATCGTCTTGATGTGATTTCGCCCGGGCG
>CAZXSQ010000380.1:4821-6950 GCA_964643335.1 uncultured bacterium | reverse complement strand
AGATATTTGAGTTTAATAGGATTTATTTGGATAGGAAAGTGGGGATCCGTTGCTGAAACAAAAATTTAAAAGGATTTACAATTCTCTGTTTTCAACCACTCTCAAATTGGTAATTTCTGGAGGCAATTCGACGTATTTATCGGCTAAACCGAAGGTTTTGACTATTTGTCCTGAAAACGATAAAAGGCCTCGTGGTATCCATATATTGAAGGTATGGCCATTTCTCCCACCTTCTTTAACGTAAATTTTTACAAATCCTTCTGCTTTTACGTCGTTTTTTACATATTTTACATAAATTCGAATATTTTCATCCCCTTTGATCGAAACCAGATCCTGTCCGACAGCGGTTTTGAGCTCATCAGTGATCATATCCGGTGTGATTTCCAGTTCATTGCATAACTGGCGTATTTCTTTGGGCATTAGATTAAATGTGGCATCAGCGAGGGATAAAGGCATCGTGATTTTAACCTTTTCACCTCCACGGGAGTCAATATCGATACATAGCAACGCATCACCCCAAATTGGAGCGATTGAAACCGCAAAAACAACAATGGCGCTGAACAGGCAGAACAAACACAAAAACAATCCGATTTTAACCAGCTGTCTCATTCTTCTTATCATGATCTTCCCTCCAGGGAACGATACAGTTCCGATTTTTATAACTGGATTCATAGATAATACGCAGGTTGGGCAAAATTATTTCAAAATTGGAAAATTTTTTGTGAAAAGAGTACAGTTAATCCAGAGGTGGCTGTTTATCCACCTACAATGAGGACGAAAAGGAACACGACGGCATTCCACACCAGGTCTAAACCTAGAATCAGAAATAGGATAACCAAAGGAAAACCAAAGGGTTCGAGCCGCATATAACTTTCTTTCAAGTGTTCGGGAAGGAAAGGGATGATGATTTTCGATCCGTCCAGTGGTGGGATTGGAACCAGGTTGAATACCATCAGAACCAGGTTGATGATGACGATGTAAGCAAGAATCATCCCCAGCGTGGATTGGGTGTCAGTTGGAGATTCCACACCGGTGATGAACCTTAGCATGAGTCCAAAAACAACCGCCAGCACCAGATTGCTAAACGGTCCTGCCAGAGCTACTTTAGGAGGTCCCCATTTTTTGTCACGCAGGTTGAGTGGATTGTATGGGACTGGTTTTGCATAACCAAATACAAAAGGTGAACCGGTAACGACCAGTAAGAGCGGTAGAATAATTGATCCAAACAAGTCCAAATGGGCTAAAGGATTCAACGTAAGCCGACCGGAATGACGCGCTGTTGGATCACCCAGCCTGTTTGCCATCCAGCCATGCATGTACTCATGAATGACGGCAGAAAATATCAAAATAACAATCGGGATTATATAAGATAAGGTATTCATAGCACAATAGTGTAATAGGAGAAATCATTTAGACCAGTCTTATCCTCACACAATATCTTGCTTTATCCTGCATCAGATTGCTCGCATATTACAGCTATTACTTGAGCCGGTAGGGGCGGTTCGCGAACCGCCCCTACCCTTTTGTACATTTCCTACTTGACATTTACCCATTGATTGTATTATTGTATTAATACAGTATACAAATAAAAAATATCAGGCATGAACAATATAGATTTTGTTCATGGAATCGAGGTGGGTAACTCCATGATTATCCAAATAAATCCATCAAACGGAGTTCCGATTTTTCTGCAATTGGTACAACAGGTAAAGTACAAAGTGGCTACAGGAACCATGAAACCAGGGGATCAACTGCCTTCCGTAAGACAGCTGGCGAATGATCTTCGTATCAATCCGAACACGGTGGCAAAATCCTATACTGAACTGGAACGGGAAGGCGTTATCGTCACCAAAAGGGGCGCTGGCTGTTTTGTAGCCGATAAACCGGTGATTATCGAGAAGGGAGAACGGATAAAGATTTTGTCTTCAATGATTGACCGTACGTTAACTGAAGCCTATCACCTGGATATTCCACTCGACGAACTGGAAGGTTTGTTCCACGAGCGGATGAAGGAAGTCAAAGAAAGGAGAGGACAATGAGTCAAGTTCCAATCTATATCCAGAATTGCACAAAGATTTTTGGCCAAAAAATCGCGGTTCATAATCTTTCTCTCAAAGTGGAAGAGGGAA
>CAZXSQ010000380.1:0-4811 GCA_964643335.1 uncultured bacterium | reverse complement strand
AAAAGTCTATGGACTGGTAGGTGATAATGGAGCAGGAAAGACTACTGCCATCAAAATGATGCTTGGCCTGCTTCGCCCAAATCAAGGCACAATGCAAATACTTGGTTTTGATCCCTGGAAAAATGGAACAGAAATGAAGAAGCATATTGGATATATGTCTGAGAAACGTGAAATGTATGAATGGATGACGGTCTCAGAAATCATATGGTTTCAGTCACAGTTTTATATGGACTGGGATGAACTCTATGTGAATGAATTGCTGCGGAAAATGGACCTGCCGCTTCCTGCCAAAGTCAAGCAGTTGTCACGAGGTATGCGGGCCAAACTGGCGCTGCTGCTGGCTATGGGCCATAAACCGGATGTGCTGATATTGGATGAACCGTCGTCCGGCCTTGATGCCATTGTCCGGCGTGAAATTCTCGAAAACATCATCAGCCTTATTCAAAGTGAAGGGAGAACGGTGTTCTTTTCTTCCCACCTTCTCGATGAAGTGGAACGCATGGCGGATAACGTAGGTATCCTTAGCCGTGGCCAGTTGCTCAAAGATGCTCCTCTCGACACATTGAAAGAAAAATCCAAACGGATCCGGGTCATCTGGAATGGTGATGTGCCTGAACGCAGTAATTTTCAAAACGTACGATTCATTCAAGGTGGGGGAAAAGAAGAAGCTTATTTTACCGATGACTACGACGAGGAAATGCTCCATCAGTTTCGAGTTTATGACCCCAAAAGTATCGATGTTGAAACCATGAGCCTTGAAGAAATTTTCGTGGAAACGGTTCGTGCGGCCAAAGAAAAGACATGGAGTAGATCATGAATCCATCTTTCAAAATGTTCAAAGCGTTATTATGGAAAGAATACCGGGAAACACGTCCTCTCCTGATTGTGATGATCCTGGTTGCACTTTTGATGAGTTCATATATAAATATGGGTCTTTCAGAAGCTGATTTAGAAACATCACGGAATTATATTCAAAATCCTCCTCAACTATTGAATAGTTTCGTGTTCCCTTACTCTCTTTCTTTGATTTTCGGAATTTCTCTATTCTTCTTTGCACCGCTTATTGCTCGTGAATCTGAGAATGAAGTGCTTTTATTTCAAGCGGTAAAACCAATAAGCTCTGAACTTTTTGGATTCTACAAATGGATTGCAGCGTTGTTGATTTCATTGATTCCTCTGATCGTATTCATGATCATCATTAAGTACAAATTGTCTTGGCTCCAATCTTATCCCCCCTTTTTACCAAACATTTTCGTCATTTTTGTGATCGGAGTTGCTATTCTTATTGTTACTGGTTTATTTTTCTCGTTTTTTTCCGTATTGGGAGCGAATCGAATTCAGAGTATAGCGCTTTCTTTGTTTGCTTTGGGACTTATTTATGCATTTAATCAATTCATGGAAAGTACACAGACAGAAGGGGTAACATCATTATGGGAGCGATTTAAACTCATGTTTGATTTGAATCCTGTCACCAGTGCCTTGTTAATCGTATTGGCATTATCAGGTATTAGTTTGGCGCTATTGTGTTACCGCATGACCGGATCGTTCCTCCATTGGAATCTGTACGGTTGGATAAGCGGTTCCAGTGCTACGATTTTTGTTACCTTTGTTTTGTTGAATGTAACCGATAGAAATTTGACACAGGTTAGAATTGATAAAGAAACATTTCTAACTCAAGTAAGAACAATAGGTATGATTAACGTTTATAACAATGCTATTGATAGTAAAGTAATCCGTGATGATTATCTCTTCAATATTTCAAAGAAAGAGATCAAAAACGATGATAGTATAATTCCACGGCTTAATAGGAATAAGTTAAAAAAACTTTATTTCAACATATTTAATATTCAGCCAATAAGCAACCAACAAAATCAACCTAATGAATTATACAACAAACCTTTATATGAATTATTTGATTTAAATGAAAATATATTCTCTCATTTTGATTATCCTTACCGAGTGGATGACTGGAAAATCATAGCGGGTAAAAAGCGTGGATGCATCTTTGGCTATAAAAAATCATACCTTAACGAACAAATGGGAGATTATTTCTTAATCGGTACCTTTGATGTCTCAGACAATCCCAATTTTTCACCGGTATATGAAATTCAAATGTCTTTTGTTTCTGAAAGTGGAAAACAGAATGAAATAATTCAGTGTGCATCTCCTGGTATTTTTAAACGGAGGGATTTTACGAAGTTATATGAGAGGATCACAAAGGAGATTGATGAAGAAAAATTGGAAATACACAGTAATCAGGATGCCAATTTCCTGGTCTCACGTTATGTGAATGTCATGTTGGCAAATGGAGAAATCCCTCATTCAAATTATGGCGATGTATATACTGATGACAGATTTTATTGGATGTTCACCAGTCAAACAGTAAATAAGGAACTTTTCCCCATTGTGTTCTGTATGGACTTCTCGGATTCAAAGCGATTGTCTCTTCATATAGGTACCACATATGAAAAACCGTTGCCAGCCGATATCTACTTTACGAAATATCCTATACACTCTTTTGGAAGACTAGAGAAATTAGAACATGTGATCATGAATCCTAATTTCTTAGTCGAAAACAATTTGATGATTCAGACGTATCATACTCTATTCAGCGAATATGCGTTATTAGTGGATTTGTCTGATCCCGATAACATGCACGAAATTACGCGTATTAAAAAACCGGTCTGGCCAGGTTGGACTAATTGGACATATTACGGATCAGATCCCATGAATACCAGTTTATATGAAGATAAATTCCTCTCGTTTAACCATAATGGTCTATATATGTACACCATTAATGATCAATATTCATTAAAACCGTTTGGCCGTTTGATCGATGATCAACCTGACAAAGTCATTACTTTCGCCAAAATCATCGATGATGCTTTATATGTTGGATGGGGTAACAACCATAAGACCCGCACTGTAACCAAATATGTTTTGGGTCCAGCATCAGGTGAAATGACTGAACAGGCAAATTCTGTAGAAATCATCGATAATCACCCTGTGCCAATCGAAGTAACTGAATTGAATGAAAGCAACCCATCCGGGAGAGGAGAAAACTGATGGATCATAGAATAATTTACGCTGTCGCCTGGAAAGAATTCCGCCAATTATCCTGGATACTTTATGGATTTGCCGCCCTGGCCTTAATTCTGATCGTGTTATTGTTTGTGCAACACAATTCGAATGAAATGAGTTTGAATCAGGTACAAAAAAGTCTCATTATTTATGCGTTTGTTGGTACATTTTGTTTATCGTATTTACTGGCGGCGGGTAACCGGGTGGTTGAATCCAGCACGAATTTAGAATCATTCCTACTCACCAGACCGGTTTCACGTTTATCCCTTTTCCAAACCTATTTTTTTACAGGATTGGTGGTTTGGGTGGTGTGGATAGGTATTTATATTGTGCTCCAGTGTGCATTTTTCGGTATACGCGAAATTTTTCTGGAAAACCAGTATTTTCTAAGCAAAGAATATTTTCGCGTTCTTATAATTTTCTTGATTGTTTATACTCTCACCTACTGTATCGCGGTTCTTCTTCCCAACTTATATGTAACTGTTTTGACATGTATCGCCAGTTTTCTTTTGCTGGGAAAAGTTACGGATTTGTCAATCGAGCAACGTAAAAGCTTTTCTGAAACCTTTTTCTACTTTACTGAAATGCTTATTTCAAAACTTTTACCAATGTTTGGTCTTATTTTTCTGTTTTTTCTGCTTATCGCGTTCACTTTTTTCATGTATTCCCACAAACAAGCGGATTGAAGAAGTCTCTCTCCTGATTATTTGTATCTGCCTGACGTCAAATGTTTCGCGGCTGTCTATTCATTGCCTTTTAAAAATGTATTATAATACAGCATCAATTTAGATAAGCCGCTGATTCATATCTGAATTCTGTGCGGTCAATGCTATTTAAGGGTTGAGAATCATTATGATGAAAAATGTTCTTTTTTACTGCACATCGTTGGTTATCCTCTTCGTAATTAGTTGCGAGCATAGTTCGGTCAAGTCACCCCCCATTACCAACCAGGAGGAATTTGCCCGCCGGGTAACGGTACCCTCCAATATCAGGATTATTGAGATAATCCATGAAGACGGGGATGTGAACGTAACAGGATGGGATAAGCCTTATATTTTGCTGGAAGGCACCAAGCGTGTGAAAGCCGATTCTGTGGGGGACGCACAGTATGCTTTGCAGGAAATCGAGATTCAAGCTTATGAAAGACCCCCTAATCGTTTAGTACTCGAGTTTAAAGATTCAGGATCAAGTCCAACTCAAAACAGTATCCTGGAGTCCATCAGCTATAAAGCGTTTATTCCACAGGAATACGCCTTGGATATGGAAGTCCGTCACGGATCGGTCACTGTTCTTGATCTATCCAATGATGTCTCCATCGATCATCGTTTTGGAGATGTCAAAGCTGAATCCATCGATGGAAAACTCCAAATCCGTTCGCGGGGCGGGGTTGTGACAGTCAATTCGATTGCCAAGGGCCTTAAATTGGATACGCGGGAGTCAGAACTTTTTGTAAAAGATATCGGTGGAGAGGCTGCAATTCGCCATCAAGAAGGTGATATTGAAGTATCACAGGTCAGGGGTAGTTTGATTCTAAATTGCAAATATGCACAGATTACCGCAGATAGTATCGGTGGACGGATTGAACTTGATAACCGGCGAGGTGATGTGGTTTGTACAAACTTCCGAGAAGGTGTTCGTGCTTATGTCAATCATGGTACACTTAATTTGACTCCCGGTATCCCTGTTCCGCAAAGTTATTATTGTGATGTGGATGATGGCAGCATCATTCT
>CAZXSQ010000379.1:0-6961 GCA_964643335.1 uncultured bacterium | reverse complement strand
TCGCATGGTGGGATAGACACGTTGGGGGGTAGACACGCAGGTCTACCCCTACAATTGTGATTGTCCTGTACTGTCTCTTCTGCGGCGAATTGCCCGGTATTGTTGTTTGAATTAGCCTTATGAAAATACTCTTTGTGAATCATACATTCCCGCCTGAAAGTTATGCAGGCTCTGAATTATGTGTTTATAATTTAGCGAAAGAATTTCAACGCCGTGGGCATAAAGCAGCGGTTTTTTATCGTTATGCCGATTCATCCGATGATGAATATACCATCCGGTCCGGTGACTTTCGGGACGTTCCTACCTACAAAATCAACAATACATACCGGTTTGCGCATTCGTTTCAGAATATTTATGTTAATCCAGCCATTGCAGCCAAATTCGGTTGTTTGCTGCGTGAAATAAGGCCGGATGTCGTTCATTTTCATCATTTAACCAATTTATCGCTTTCGTTGGTGCATGAGACTGGTATGTACGGTTGTCCTGCTGTTATGACGCTGCATGATTATTGGCTGTTGTGCCAGAGGGGACAGTTGCTCAAGCGTAATTTGGATTTGTGTGATGGGCCTTCAATGGAAAAATGCCGTTCCTGTCTTTCTCTTCAGTTGCTGCGCGGGAATGTGCAGCGGCTGGTTTCAGGTATTTTGAAAGTGAACTCTAAATTCACCGGTTCGTCTTTGCTAGCTTGCGATTTATTGGATTTGTCCAAAGCGGAAATAAAGACAGGCCAGAGAGATTTTGTTGCTGTGACTACTTTTGGAATAGGGGATTCTGTCAATGAAACCTTGCTGGCGCACCCGTCTTCAGAAATTATTTATTCGATAGAACTGGAGAGTCCTGCTGTGTTGAAAGCAGCAGTGGCTATGCATCCTTCTACGTATACACGTGATGGGGGAGGAGTTCTTTTTGAGATTGAACGAAACGGGGAGATTTTGTTCTCACAGAAGCTGGATCCCAAACGGTGTGATGAGCATAAGGGGTGGCATGAGGTTGAGTTGGAATTGGGAAGTAGTGAGCAAGAAAAGGTTAGGCGGGGAGGGATGCATGGCCGCCATGAAGATATGCAGGCAAGGATGCCTGCGCTCCATGAGGATCGGTTGATTTTGCGGACTTTGCCTGATGGGGGTGACAATATTTTTTGCGCTGCTGCTTGGCGTAATCCTAAGATTTTTTATAAAAAACCTTCAGGGATTAGGAAAAAGAAGCATTCGGAACGGAATAAGGAAATAAAAGGCTATTTCTATCAGGCTTCCGAGATTGTCGCGGATGCGGTTACCGCTTTGTCGCCTCAATCTGCGGAAGGAATCTATCACCGGAAAAATTGGGTGAATCGGCTGTGGAATGAGATTGATTTATTTATTTCCCCCTCAAACTTTCTCAGGAATTTTTTTATTCGTCACGGAATGCCGGAGCAGAAAATTATCTTTTCGGATAATGGTTTTTTGCCACCACCACGCTTTAAGCCGAGAAAACCGGTTCATCCCATACGATTTGGGTATTTGGGGACTTGGATTCCTTCGAAAGGAATTGATATCGCGCTCAAGGCATTTAAAGATATAGATCCCAACAAAGCCAAACTGATTGTTTATGGTTTTTTTCCGGGCTATGACGGGTATGAAGACTATGAGGCGTATATTCATGCGCTCTCGGGACCGGCGGTAGACTTTCAGGGAAAATACGATCCGGAATTGGTTTACGATGTCCTGGCCGAAATTGATTGTTTGGTCATGCCTTCTATTTGGTGGGAAAATTCTCCTTTGACCATTCATGAGGCTTTTCAGGCACTTGTACCGGTCATAACGGCTGATGTGGGGGGGATGGCGGAATGGGTACGTGAAGGAGGCGGCATGACGTTTCGGCATCGGGACCCGCAGAGCCTAAGAAGTGTTATCAGGCGTATTATAAACGATCCGGAAGTATTGGAAGACTTGCGAATGACGATTCCGGACGTAAAATCCGTAACTCAACATGCAGATGAGCTATTGGAAATCTATAGCAATCTTATCGAAACAAAACAGGTATTATTGTGAACAAGGATTATTCTGAAGGAAAACCTGTTTATAGTGCTTTTGCTGAAATTTATGATCAAGTCATGCGGGATGTGGATTACGATACCTGGTCTCAGTATGTCTTGTCGCTTGCCGATTTATTTCAGATTCAAGTCCATAAAATCCTGGACCTGGCCTGTGGTTCAGGGAGTTTGGCCATCCGCCTGTCAAAGATGGGCTATGATGTTATTGGAGTCGATTTTTCTGAAGCCATGCTCCTTCAGGCGGAAAGAAAATTCAAGGAAGAAGAGGTCGATATACCGCTTTACCAGGGGACGATGTATTCGTTTTCGCACCGTGGAATCGATCGGGATTTTGATCTGGTTACGTGCCTTTATGACAGTTTGAATTACCTGCTGGAACCGGAAAAAGTGAAGAATTGCTTTGCTGAAGTTTACGATCATCTCCGGCCGGGTGGAGCGTTTATTTTTGATGTGACGACGGAATACAATCTTCTTCATAATTTTGCCGGATACACATTTGCCGAGAATTTTGAAAGCGCCTCTTATATTTGGGAAAATGAATACAACATCGAGAAAAAAGTGTGTATTTCCAAAGTTAATATTTTCTTATATTCAGGATCGAGTTACAAAAAATATGTTGAAGTTCATGTTCAGCGCGTTTATCCTACCTCCCTGTTGGCGGACATGTTAAGCGATACCCGATTTGAATTACTGGGAACCTTCCACAATATCACCATGGAACCGGTCAGAAATAAATGTGAACGCATTCATTTCGTTTGTAAAAAACCGGAAAGGTAGAGCAGACTGTATACGGTAGGACAGACGTCTTGCTTGTGTTTTTGCATGAATCCCCAATGGTGCAGGCAAGACGCCTGTGCTGCCCGTGCAGGCAGGATGCCTGCGCTCTTTAGACTACTTTGCTTACTATGGAGAGGCAGCTGAAGGCTATGTTGCGGAGGGATTCGGTTTTTTCGCGTTCGTTGAATTCTGGGTGGATGAATGGGTTGCGAAGGTGCTGCAAGAGGATTAACTCGCTGGCTAGTTGGGTGGTCATTTCGTCAGTGATGCCTTTGAGTCCAAGGGGATTTTGAATTTTTACTTTGCCTTTTCGGTTGGTGAATTCATGATTTCTGCCCCAGCAGAAAAGAATCACACCAAGAGCCTTTAATCCGTCGGGCTTATATTTTGATCCGTGCTGAATGATTCTTTCCAACACTTGCCTAGTTATGTCGGAATTGAGTTCCAAATCGTCTTTTTGGACAATCCTTATCAAGTATTGGTTAAAGAATATATCGAGATTGTTGAGCGAAATGTCATATAATTGATCCGCCAGTTGCTGCATTTTTGAAGAAGCAATAATCCGGTTCACTTTTCGTCCGATTCGAATCTTTACTTCGTTTTCAACCGCAAACGAATAGGAAAAACTGACGTTGCGAGCGATAGAAAGTGTGGTGGAAGAGGAAGATATTTGCATGCTCTCGGCAACAGAGAGCATAGTCTGGGTTTCCTGATCAAGGTCATTAATTTCGGGGAGATCACGCGAGACGGATTCCAGGGCGGTTTCAAGATTAAGGCCTTCCGCCGATTGGGGCGTTTTGCTCTCATAGCGCTCGATTTTATCCAAAAGTTCATAAACCCGGCTTTTGAATCCTGGATCCAAATCTTGATCTTGAAGTAGATCGTTCAATTCTTTCTGAAGACCTTCCAGGTCGGGTGAATCACTCTGCAGTGCATCTTCCAGCTGCTCCTGTAATTGGCTTATATGCTGGAGGATGCAAAAGATAGAATCCAACTGCTGATAGAGGGTGCTGATCTCCGCATCGATGCGGGATTTGCTCATGACGAACATGGCTCCGTACTGCCGGGCCAGGGCGCCTTCATCGAACGTGCCGACAGCGGAAATCATGATAATCGGCATGTGAGGGTATTGGCGCTTTACATCACGAATGAATTGAAGGCCTTCGTCATGAGTGCGCATATCCAAATCCGTGATGATGACCTGGGGATTTTCTTTCTGGACTTTTTCCATCCCCTCAACGGAGTCACCGGCTTCGATAACGTCATAGTCGGCCATGGTCAAGTTACGGGTGACGGCTGACCTGTATTGCGGATTATCATCGACGAGAAGTATGCGGCGATTTTGGTTCATAGCTCAAAAATTCTATTGCAGCGGCAGCGGGACCGGCTTACCGGCTTTGATGGAGCGGTAGGCTCCCAGTGCCACTTCCATCGCTTTCAGGCCGTCATATCCGGTAATGGGGGATGTTTCACCATTGCGGGTCATCTTGACAAAAGCCCGGATTAATCCGAGATCGATATTGTCGGTAAAGCAGGCCCACTCGGCTTTAACGGCGTCGTTATTGTAAATATTGATTTTTTGATTGAAAGCGTCAATGGTTAGAGAACCCTGATCTCCGACAATTTCCATGGTAACGTCACCCCAAGCCGGAAAGGCGGCTTTAGGACGTGACCAGGAAGTGTCCAGTGATGCGAACACACCATCCTGGAATTCCAGTGCCAAAAGTCCGGCGTCGTCAATGTTGGCACTCGGATTGAACAATTGCCCTGATTCTGCATAAACAGACACAATTTCCTGCTTCAGCATCCAGCGCCAGACATCAACCACATGAACAGTGTGGTCCATTATGGCGCCGCCGCCGGATAAGGATTTATCGATAAACCAACCATCAGGCATGATGCCCCGGTTTGTTCCTTTCAGGCCGAGAATATTTCCTAACTTTCCTGATGTGACAAGCTGATGCGCTTTGAAAATAGCCGTATTGTAACGGCAAGGGAAAGCGATCATCAGCTGGACATTGTGGTTATGGCATGTATCGATCATAGATTGTGCATCGGAAATAGATACTGAAATGGGTTTTTCGCACAAAACGTGTTTTCCTGCTTCGGCCGCTTTTTGGGTATAGACCTTATGGTTCACATTTTCAGCACAGATGATAACGCCCTGGATGTCCTGCTGCAGGAGAGCGTCACAGGAATCGAAAAATGTAACGTTCAATTCATTGGCGATAGAACGGCCGCGGGTGAGGTCTTCGTCAAAAATACCGGCCAGCTCAGCTTCTCCCGGAATCATTTTCAAGCAGGCGGCGTAACTGTGCGCGTGAATGTGCGCGAATGAGATCATTCCGATTCGGATAACCATAGTACTGCTGTAACCTCCAGGGATTTTACCTTGTCCAACTTTAAGTATTCAATGAGACCGGTTTTTTCGATTGGACAGAATCGATTGCAGCCAAAGCCAATTTAATTGCTGCGAGACCTTCTTCGGGCGTCACCGGATTTTGCCCTTTTCCTTCGACGGCTTGAGTGAAACGTTCAAGAACTTTGTAGCAAGCGGGTGTAATGACCGGGCTTTGATTGACATATTGCCGGCCGCCGCTTTGCCAGTCGATAATTGACAAATCCAAAGGAATCGAGTCTATGTTTGAATATTGAATCAAGCCATTATCACCGGCCAGATCGGCATCCAAGGTAAATTGTCCATAATGGCACCAGGACGATTCGATATGGGCGATTGCACCGCTTTCGAGGCTTAGGATGCATAGCACATAGTCCAGTTTTTCGATCATTGGAGAACGTCCAAGCATACTTTGACAAAACAACCGTTTAACCGGGCCGAATACCCAGAGGAGGTAATCGAATTCATGAACCATCGCATCCAGAATCACACCACCGCTGCTTTCAAAATTGGAGTACCAATTCTGGGGATGAGGAGTTCGCCGTCCCAGGCGAATAACACCGGGTTTGCCGATGGCACCTTGTTCGATTTTTTCCTTGATGAGTTTATATTCCAGAAAATCACGCAGCGAATGGCCAACAGTGAATATGATGTTTTTTGGAGAGGCAAGGCGAACCAATTCTTCGCCTTCCTCAAGGCGGCGAACCATGGGCAATTCAAGAAACAAGTGTTTATTGTTCTCGATGACCATTTTGGCCTGTTGAAAATGAAACGGCGTAGGGCTGGCAACGACTACGGCATCGATATCATCCCGTGCAATCAGTTCTTCAGCCTCGGGAAAAGTAGCCGCTCCAAATGGATCGGCGAGTCCCTTGGCTTTTTCAAGGTCTGGATCTGCAATGGCGGCAAGTTGTCCTTCTGGCATGAAGGCGATGGATTCAGCGTGTGCCTTTCCCATCGTTCCGGCGCCGATGATGCCGAATCTAACCATGGTGGTTCCTCCTAAACATGAACGACTTCCATATTTTCAGCGGAGCGAATTTCTGATTCCACTGTTTTTAATGCATCTCTGCCGTGTATGAATGTGGCGATTTCAGGTGTTGCTCCTTTGTCCAGGCAGTCAAAGAAATATTCATCCTGTAGGAGATAAGCTCCCAAATCGGAAATATTGATTCCTTCGACTTTTGGGGTAGCGGGCGGCGCCGGTAATTCGGGATGCTGAATATCACCCTTTTTCGGGTAGAAAAGCAGAGTCGGGGTTCGGGATGAATCGTATTCCAATACCCCATCATCGAACGAGGCGACGTAGGACATATTGAATTCATATTTCTCCGCGTCAAACCAGGTTCCTTCAGAGTAAATGGAAGCGCCTTGTTCATAAATATACTGAGTGACAATATGCCGCCATCCGACATAATCTTTCACCCCGCGTGAAAAGACGGCTTTGGGCATCCCGAACAGGAAATGAACCATATCCGTGTCATGAAGGTGCAGGTCCAGGGCGGCTCCACCGCTCATAGTGGGATCAAGGTACCAGTTTTGGTCCGACCATGCTGGTTGAGCGCAGACTCTTCGTAGCTGAATCGTATTCAGTTTTCCCCAGCGTTCTTCCAGGCAGGCACCTTTAAGGTAGGTATATTCTGGCCAGAATCGAAGGACATGGCCGACCTGATTGAAGAGTTTTGTGCGTTCGGCCTGTTGCACCAAATCTTCAGCGGAGGTGAGATCCCGGCAAAGTGGTTTTTCGACAAAAA
>CAZXSQ010000378.1:3420-6971 GCA_964643335.1 uncultured bacterium | reverse complement strand
CGCTTCGTCCAATAGAGTTTTCATGTCGGCTACGCGCCATAAAAACTCCTATCTACTTCCGGTTATCAATACAATCACTGGAAAGGTGTTTTTTATCCGGAAGATTTAAAGAAAGCCGAGTGGTTTAATTATTATGCCAAACATTTTGATACGGTCGAAATCAATAACACTTTTTACAACCTGCCCAAACCGGAAACGTTCGATGAATGGCGGGAAGAAGCCCCCAAAGGATTTTGTTATGTACTGAAATACAGCCGGTATGGAACTCATATGAAACGGCTCAAAGACCCCGATGCGCATATTCCCACATTTCTAGAATGCGCTGATCATCTCAAATCCACACTGGGACCCATTCTGGTCCAGCTGCCGCCTAAATGGAACGCGAATCCGGAGCGCTTGGATAAATTCCTGAAAGACGCTCCTTCCGATCATGCTTGGGCCATTGAATTTCGAGACACCAGTTGGCTGGGTGATGAAATCTATGATATTTTGCGCAACCATAAAGCTGCATTGTGTATCCATGATATGATCGAAGATCATCCCCAAGTAGTGACGGCAGATTGGGTTTATTTACGTTATCACGGTCCGGGAAATGGCGGAGATTACACCCATCAGACATTGTCCGGATCGGCCAAACAAATCAAGAATTATCTGGATGATGGATTAGATGTTTATGCTTTCTTCAATAATGATGCCCACGGATATGCTGTTCAAAACGCCTCTGATTTAAAGCGCTATGTTTTAGAAAATAATTAAAAAATTCACGTAAATTATTTTTACATTAACGTGTAAAAGCTATACGAGATAGTGAAGTCTTGTTTACGAGAACCCTTTGTCCGTAAGTAAACAACAAGTTCATATGAAGACTAAATACGGAGGTGGATGTACACACATCCCCAACTTTCTCTGAATCTCTAATACTGGTACAGATTTCGCATGGGTTAATCTAATAATTAAGGATTCCTATAGGTGATTGATCATGGCTATAAATGAGTACGGATTCAAATTTTTAAAGAAAAATGAACGTGAAACCAAACCAAGGAAGCATGGCGTAACAGAGATCAGAGGCCCCTATTATTCCGTTATGGGAAAGCGATATTTTCAGGATATATTGGAAACAGTTGGTGAATATGTGGATTCCGTCAAATTCGCCGGTGGTGCATTTTCAATCATGCCCAAAAAATCCGTGCAAGAAATCACAGATTTATGCCACCACTACAACGCGCTTGTATCCACGGGAGGTTTTATCGAATATGTTTTAACCCAAGGCAAAGAGGCAGTTTTGCAATACATCAAAGAATGCAAAGAATTTGGTTTTGACATCATCGAAATCTCCGCTGGTTTTATAACAATTCCAACAGACGACTGGTTGAGACTCATTGAAGCGGTTCAACAGGAAGGATTAAAAGCCAAACCCGAAGTGGGAATCCAATTCGGCGCAGGAGGCGACACCGCCCAAACTGAATTGGAATCGGAAGGCATCATGGACCCCTCCTGGGCAATCAAACAGGCAGGACGATTTATGGACGCCGGGGCATACATGATTATGGTGGAATCCGAAGGAATCACAGAAAACGCTGACCCTTGGCGCACGGAAGTGCCCGCAGAATTTATTGACGAGTTGGGACTGGAAAAATTGATGTTTGAGGCGGCAGAGCCGGAAGTGTTCGAATGGTATATCAAAAATTACGGTCCGGAGATAAACCTGTTTGTTGATCACAGCCAGATTGTTCAACTCGAGTGCACTCGAGAAGGCATTTGGGGCACCAAAAGTTTATGGGGCCGTGTGCAAACTTTCAAATAATCCTTTCTGTTATATCCAATATTTATTCTTTTAAAAAGGAGCATAATCATGGCAAAATGTGAAGTCTGCGGTAACGATTATGATAAAAGTTTTGAAGTAATGTACCAGGGAAAGACTCATACCTTTGACTGTTTTGAATGCGCCATTCATGCGCTTGCTCCCAGCTGCGGTCACTGCGGCTGCAAGATAATTGGTCATGGTGTAGAGGCAGTGAATCAAATTTTTTGCGGCGCCCATTGCGCCAGTTCGGAAGGTGTGACGCAAGCCAAAGACCGAGTATAAGAAGGAGCAACACCATGGAGACCATTTCAAGAGAAGAATTGAAAGAAAAAATGGATCGCAATGAAGAGATGGCTCTGATCGAAGTCCTAAGTCCGGGCGCATATAAAAAATTTCACCTTCCTGGAGCCATTAATGTTCCCATCCAAAATAACTTCGATGAGCAGATAGAAGAGGTTGTACCCGATAAAGATAAACAAATTGTGGTATACTGCATGGATAAAGAATGTGAAGCCTCTCCTAAAGCTGCACAACGATTGGAGGAGCTGGGATATGTCAACGTGTATGACTATGAAGAAGGCAAGATGGATTGGAAAGAAGCGGGGTTGCCTATCATTGAATACCGAAGTTAGTTAAGATTATATAATCTAATCATTAGGGGAATTCAATGCTAACCTACCCATTGTGGCCGTTTGCTGTTTATTGTGTGGCTGTCATAGCGGTAGTTGGTGCGATGTTAGGTGTGTCCAGTGTGTTAGGACAAAGGCACCGGGACCGTGAGACAGACGAACCTTTTGAATCGGGGATACTGACAACCGGATCAGCACGAGTGCGGCTGTCGGCCAAGTTTTATCTGATCGCCATGTTTTTCGTCATTTTCGATTTGGAAGCAGTATTTATTTTTGCATGGACCATTTCATTTCGTGAAGCCGGTATAGCGGGGTATTTGGCTGTGCTGGCTTTTATTGTGATTTTGCTGGTAGTATTGATTTATCTTTGGTTGATGGGCGCTCTGGATTGGGGAAGCAGCAGCCGCCAATCACAGAATGTAAAGCAGGAAAGGACTTGAACCATGCGATGGTGGTTGAGTAAACCGACAGAAACACATTCTCTCTCAGCCGGAAAAGAAGAAGGCGACGGCGGTTCATTTAAAGATGTGATGAGTCGTTTGATTGTCATGACCCGTCTGCAAGACCTTCTTGCATGGGGACGAAAAAATTCGATCTGGCCCTTTAACTTCGGTTTATCATGCTGTTATGTTGAAATGGCCACCAGTTTGACTAGCAAATATGATATCGCCCGTTTCGGTGCAGAAGTAATTCGCGGAACGCCGAGAGAAGCGGACGTCATGATCATCGCCGGCACTGTCTTTTTGAAAATGGCTCCGATTATCAGAAGGCTCTATGATCAGACGATGGAACCGCGATGGGTAATCTCGATGGGATCCTGCGCCAATTCTGGCGGGATGTATGATATCTACAGCGTTGTGCAAGGGATAGATAAGTTCATGCCGGTTGATCTGTATGTTCCCGGATGCCCGCCCCGTCCGGATGCATTCATGGAAGGCCTGGTGATGCTGAGAGATTCTGTGGGCAAGGAGAAAAGACCTTTAAGCTGGGTCATTGGACCACAGGGAATCGAGCGGGGGGACAAGCCTGTTCAACGCGATCTCAAGCGGGAAGAAAGGAAACAAGTCATGGTTTTGCGCAGCCCGGATGAAGTTTAAAAGTGGGCATAGTCATTAAAG
>CAZXSQ010000378.1:0-3410 GCA_964643335.1 uncultured bacterium | reverse complement strand
AAGGTCTATGAACAATAACTCAACTTTATACAACGAATTGAACAATCAATTTGGGGATTCTATTCTTGCATCTCAAGCGACATTGGACAAATTACCAACCATTTGGGTATCACCGGACAGTGCTCCGCAGGTTCTGCGATATTTAAAAAACGATATACAAAAACCTTTCAACATGCTCTACGATTTATCCGCTATCGATGAACGTACGCGGAAAAATCGAGCAAACCAGCCTTCATGCGATTTCACCGTTTTTTATCATCTTCTTTCTTTCGAGCGAAATGATGATGTTCGAATAAAAGTACCGCTACAAAATAACCATTTGTCTTTAAAAAGCATTACCGATTTTTGGCCGATGGCGAATTGGTATGAACGTGAAGTGTGGGATATGTTCGGTATACGCTTTGAGGGACATCCTTATCTTTTGCGTATACTGATGCCGATGTCATGGGAAGGGCATCCACTGCGTAAAGATCATCCTGCCAGAGCCACGGAAATGGCTCCCTTCCGCCTGCCGGAAGACAGGCAGGAGCAAGAGCAGCGTTCTCTACAGTTTAAACCAGAAGAGTGGGGGTTAAAACGTAAGGGGGAGAACACTGAATTCATGTTTCTCAACTTGGGACCGCAGCATCCCGGCACTCATGGAGTGCTACGTATCATTTTGCAGTTGGACGGAGAAGAAATAGTGGATGCCGTCCCAGACATCGGCTTTCATCATCGCGGTGCAGAGAAAATGGGAGAACGTCAATCCTGGCACACGTATATCCCTTATACTGATCGAATCGATTATCTCGGCGGTGTTATGAACAACCTGCCTTATGTGCTGGCAGTAGAAACTTTAGCCGGTATCGAGGTTCCCGACCGGGTGAAGGTCATACGGATCATGATGGCTGAATTTTTTCGTATCGCCAGTCATCTGGTTTGGTACGGAACCTTCGCTCAGGATTTGGGTGCAATGTCCCCCGTGTTTTATATGTTTTACGATCGCGAGCGCATTTTCGATGTCGTCGAAGCCGTCTGCGGCGGGCGGATGCATCCTAACTGGTACCGAATCGGCGGGGTCTCGCAGGACCTGCCCAAAGGCTGGGATCAATTGGTAAAAGATTTTTTGGATTATATGCCCAAAAGGCTTAATGAATATGACAAATTGGTCATGCAGAATAACATATTCAAAGGCCGGACGGTCGGTGTAGGACACTATAACACAGAACAAGCCATTGAATGGGGGGTAACCGGACCGGGACTGCGAGCCACTGGTTTTGAATGGGACTTCCGCAAAAAACGGCCCTATTCGGGCTATGATCAGTTTGAATTTGATATACCGATCGCTCAAAATGGTGATTGTTACGATAGAGGAGTAGTTCGTGTCGAAGAAATGCGGCAGAGCCTGCGTATAATCGAACAATGCATGAAGAACATGCCGGAAGGTTCGTACAAAGCGGATCATCCATTAACCACGCCGCCATTAAAGAAACATACGATGAAGGATATTGAAACATTGATTCATCACTTTTTGAGTGTGAGTTGGGGGCCGGTCATTCCGGCGGGTGAAGCACATTTTGGAGTGGAAGCCACTAAAGGCATTAATGGGTATTACCTGATCAGTGATGGAGACACCGTTTCTTACCGGACAAGGATACGAGTCCCCTCGTTTCCTCATATTCAAATGGTGCCGGAAATCAGCCGCGGGCTGATGGTTCCGGATTTATTGGCTATTTTGGGAAGTATCGATTTTGTACTTGCGGATGTGGATCGTTAGAGGAAACCATGCTGACAGAAGATGAAAAACAAGAGATCAGCAAAGAAATCGAGCAGTATCCAAGTAAACGCAACGCCTGCATCGATGCCTTGAAAATCGTTCAAAAGCATCGGAGTTGGATAAGCGACGAAAGCATCCAAGATATTGCGGATTATTTGGAAATGTCACCGGATGAAGTGGACGGTGTCGCAACATTTTACAACCTGATTTTTAGAAAACCGGTTGGCAAACATGTGATATTTCTTTGTGACAGTGTCAGTTGCTGGATCATGGGATATGAAAGCATCCGTGATTGTCTGGCCGATCAGCTGGGAATCGATTTCGGAGGAACTACCGAAGACGGTTTATTTACCTTACTGCCCATTCCTTGCCTGGGAGCATGTGATCATGCTCCAGCGATGATGGTGGATGAAGATTTATATGAAGATCTAACATCGGAAAAAATCAAAGAGATCCTTCAACGATATAAAAAAGTGGAGAGTTGATGGAAAAACCGCTGACGAAGAACATTAAACCAGGTGAAGAACCACTGGACCTTTCCGGTTATGAAAAAGCCGGAGGTTACCAGGCCGTGCGTAAAGCACTCGGCGGGATGACTCCGAAAGAAGTACAGGAGGAAGTCAAGAATTCCAATTTGCGCGGCCGGGGAGGAGCCGGTTTTTCAACCAGCATGAAGTGGGGCTTTGTTCCGATGGGGGATGAGGCGCCACGCCCTAAGTACCTGATCGTCAACGCAGATGAAATGGAACCGGGGACATTTAAAGACCGCTTATTGATGGAAGGCGATCCCCATCAAACAATAGAGGCGGCCATCGTCAGCGCCTATGCGATTCAAGCGGATTTTGTTTATATCTTCCTGCGCTGGGCATACAGGCGCAGTGCCCAATTGCTCGAAAAAAGTATTGCAGAAGCGTATCAAACTGGTTACTTGGGTAAAAACATTCTGAATTCGGGATATAACCTTGATATGTATCTTCATATCAGTGCAGGACGCTATATGTGCGGCGAGGAAACAGGGCTGTTGAACGCCCTGGAAGGCAGACAGGCGATGCCAAGATCCAAACCGCCTTATCCTCAAGCGTGTGGCTTGTTTGGTAAACCCACTATTGTGAATAATGTGGAAACACTGTGCTGTGTCCCGCATATTGTCAACAATGGTGGTGATTGGTTTAAAGGTCTAAGCCATACCAATGACGGAGGGAGTAAAATATATGGCGTCAGCGGCAAGGTCAATCGGCCCGGCACTTGGGAACTGCCCATGGGAACAACTCTACGTGAATTGATAGAAGACCACGCAGGAGGGATGCGGGATGGACACAAATTTCGAGGCGCCTTGCCCGGTGGGGCGTCCACCAATTTTTTGATTGAAGAGCATCTGGATTTACAACTGGATTTCGCAGCGGTGCAAAAAGCGGGCAGCCGACTTGGGACAGGTACAGTCATTGTACTCGATGATAAGACATGCCCAGTAGGAATGGTATTGAACCTGGAACATTTTTTCGCACAGGAATCCTGCGGATGGTGTACCCCATGCCGTGAAGGGCTGCCTTGGACAGAAAAGATTCTTAAAGCCATCGAAGACGGAGAGGGAACATTGAGCGATTTAGACCAGTTGCAACTCCATGCAAAGTTATTAGGGCCGGGAAATACTTTT
>CAZXSQ010000377.1:0-6998 GCA_964643335.1 uncultured bacterium | reverse complement strand
GGAAGGCATGATTAAAATCTTTTTGAACGGTGAACTGGACAGTGAACGTGAGTATACGGGTTCACTTTCGGCCACGACCGACGATTTGCTTATCGGTGCAGAAAATCCGGCCGCCAATTTTTTCCAGGGAATGATGGATGACATTCGCTTTTACAATCGCGGTTTGCTTGATTGTGAAGCGAAAGTGATGATGATTGACTGCAATCTGGGGACTCGCCGAAGCACTACTTCATTATTCACCTTCGACAACGACGCCGAAGGATGGACTTCCGAAGGCGATGGGTACATGGAATACCGATCCGAAGGTGGAAATCCCGGCGGTTACATACATGGCGTGGATTATACGCAAGGGGTCTGGTGGTATTTTGTCTCTCCCTGGACAGGGGATCTAGCTAATTTTATTGACAAAACGCTCCTCTTCGACTGCTTTGGATCAAACATCCAATACAACGGAGAAGTGTCCATCCTGGCCAACGACAAGGAATATTTGGCTCCATTCGGACCGCCGGAAACGGAATGGACTCCTATGGAATTTGCCATCACAGCGGAAGCATTCGGAGTGGAGCCGGACGAATTTGCCGAAGCCCTATCCAATGTTTCACAGTTCAGGCTTCGCTGTGAATTCCGTGATGGATCAGATCAGGCGGGATTGGACAACATCCGCATTAGCGATGTGGACATCACCACAGGCGAAATTCTCGGTGTCTTCCGCGATTTGGATGAGAACGGGATCGAAGATGTTACTATTAACTTACAAAATACGTCTCAAACAACAACCACGAATCATTGCGGACTTTTTGAATTTGAGGAATTACCCGCTGGCGAATATACGATCAGTACATCCTATCTGGAAACAGATTATGCCAAAACGGTAATCATCGAACCCGGTATGCGAACTGTAGTTGAATTCACGCTGGAAGATGTGGATGACGAACCTCTCATTCCGGATATTGATGATATCGTGATAATTGATCCCAACGTCGAGATTGAATTTATCTATACGATCAACACGCCATTGACGCAATGCTGTATGGATGCGATCGGAGTAGGAAATAATGAAATTGTGGCCGCGGCGCCAGGTGATTTGAGTACGCCTATCGTTTTATATCGTCCTAACGGCTATCTCGAATTAGCGCGCATTCAGCAAGGAACCTTGAAAGCCATGCTTTATGGCTCAGACAATAGTATATTACTCGTCGTGCGCTCTCCGGATAATGATTCTCTGTATAACATATATCGAATGACAGGCCCATTTGAACCGTTGATGGCAGTGAAGAATTTTCAGTTGCATTAAAGGCAAATAGAGGTTCCTTCATGGCCGGGTGGCAAGGGCATGGCTTCAGCCAGCCCTTGGGGGTTGTGGCACAATGTGAGGTTGTATTAAGGGCTGATCGTAAACGATCTTGCCCTTGGCACCCGGCATCAGCTGATATGATTAAAAGAATATTTCCGTGTTTCAGGCACGGACACAGGACGCCGCATCCTTATGACGGGCTGTAATGGTGAGAGAGATATCTACCTTTTGATCCCATTTATTCAGGATCGTAATCAGGCGGTCTATCGTGAACCTTTTCAGGTCGGGCTTGCGTATCCGTGAAAATTCACTATGAGATACGCCTGTTAAACCTTCTGCCTGACGAGTAGAAAGTTCACGTTCATCTAAAATACCAATGATTTTAGATGCTAACAAAACTTTGGTTTGACGAACGTCCGCATCTGGAAAACCAAGATCTTTGTAGATATTTCCACTCCCCCGGACAAGTTCAATTTCTTCGTTCATCCTAACACTTCTTTTATCGTTTTGGCCTGTTCCGTACCAGCTTTTTGTTTGGCTTCTATTGTTTTTCTACCGGCACCATTTCTGCTACTAGGGTTTCCGGTGCGATATCCTGTTCATGGGGCCATGTTACTGCGCCGAATAAAATCTCCACTTGGTTGAAATAATTCTTATCGCGTAGTTCCCGAAAAACTCCGTGGTCAAGATATGGTTTCAGGTCAAAGATTCCTTTACAGCCATCCTCTAACTCCACGTAGATTTGGTAGTCATCCAATGGCTTTACTGTTTTCACTTCCCAATACATAACAACCTCACATCCAATTTGGCCATCTTTGATATAATACCATTTTTCATTAACCGAATAAATCTTCCAGTAGGGTCAAGATTTGTTTCTAATCCTCTATCTCATCTTTTTACTCAAATTTTCACTTGACGGATAATTCTATTTTTTTTAAGATTCATTGAGTAAAAATTTTTGCGAGTCAATAGCATGAAAACACCATGACGTAACATGGGGGGAATCATGGACGAAGATTCGAAGTTTTGGAGAGGCGTTATTTGTTTGATTTTTGTTTTCTTGATAGCCTCTCATTTCATTGTTGTCCCTACTCAAGTTCTTGCCTCTAATCCCGTTTTTAAACATTCAAGTAAGTCTTTAAAACTGATGTCTGATTATGACAAATGGAACCTGTGGATCGAGGGGCCTCATTTACGGGGTGCCAATATCACTCAACGCAAGGTACACGAAGTCGATGGCCCCACATTCTTCGGCCCGGGTCCTATGGGGCCGCCCGTCACCCAGCAGGATTTGTATGATCTCAGCAATATGGGGGCGAACTACGTCAATCTCTCTTATTCAGGACTCTTTACCGCCGATCCACCCTATCAAGTAGATCAGGACATACAAGATGGTCTTGACCGGTTGCTGGAGATGATTGCCAACGCCGATATGTTTGCCGTCGGACCGGGGCGAAGTGAATTTGCGTTGTTTTATTGGGAAGGCCTCGATGAGCAATATATTGACGATTCAGTCTGGACCGATACGGAGGCTCAAGATGCATGGGTGGACATGTGGCGTTATACTGCCGAAAGGTATAAAAACAATCCCATTGTTGTTGGTTATGATTTGATGTGTGAACCCAACACGAACGATTTCACAGATGATAACGGAAATAGAATTGAAATATGGGATCCAACGGAGTTTTATAATCAATATGGCAGCACCACCTATGACTGGCGTCAACTCTACCCGCGTATCGTCAACGCAATCCGTGAAGTAGACACACAAACTCCGGTTCTTGTTAGTGGAAACGGTTACAGCCGAGTCAATTTTTTGTCTTATCGTGCTGTTATTAATGACCAACGTACCGTATACACTGTTCACCAATATGAGCCGCATCTTTATATTAGTAAGTGGCCGGATGATCCACTTTTTGAGAAATATAGTTACCCAGGAGTATGTGACGTAGACTGGGATGAGCAAGATGACAATTTTAATAAAACATGGCTGGAAAACATGTTGAGGCCGATTGACACATTTCAGAATACGCACAACGTCCCAGTGGCTGTTAACGAATATGGTATTTTCCGATGGGCAAATGGTGGCCATAATTTTATGGACGATCAGATGGACATTTTTGAACAATTCGGCGTCAACTACGCTTTATGGGAATGGTCTCCATCTTGGGGACCGATTGTGAGTATCGATGACTTCAACTTTCGTCACGGCCCCGATCCTAATAACCATACGGATGTCGAAACCAGCCTGTTGATTGAGGTCATCAAAAAATATTGGGCGAAAAATGTTCTCCGCCCTTCCAGTTTTTCACAGCCTGTCACACCGAGTCCAACTCCAACACCTGTCACACCGACGCCAACATATACACCGACATTAACACCAACACCAACTTTGACTCCAACACCGACTATCCCACTTGAGGCATTGGATTATTATATTCTTTATGATGATCTTCCTGATCAACTAGAAGATTGGTCATGGGAAACCACCGTTGATTTTGCCAGTGAGGATCAGGTTAAAAACGGTTCTCATGCCATGGAGGTGACCTACACGTCGGAATGGGGACGTCTTTATCTACATTTTGAAACGGTATTGTCAGAGCAGGATTTCACTGATTTGCGGTTTTGGATTAATGGTGGAACCGGAGATGAACACTCGATCTTAGTGGGTTTGGTTGATGGGAATCAACAGGAAGCCGAATCCGAAGAGTTGAAATATTACATTCCATCCCGGCAACCGGACGTATGGACCGAGGTCAATATTCCTTTATCGGCTTTCGGAGATTTCGAGGGAATTTCCGGCTTTTCCTGGAATGAGAGATCAGGTCAGATTCAACCTACCATCTATCTCGATCAAATAGTTCTTGTTCGAAAAAAGGAAATCACACCGGCTGCAACAAACACGAATACTCCAACGTCTAATCCAACTCCAAGTCCAACCTCTGCAAATACATCGACACCGAGACCGCCAAGGTCGATTGTTTTATACCCAAATTCCATTCAGGTGTATGACGATTCTTCATCATCCCAAGATCTATTGGGCAGCACGGATTTTGATTCCGCCGACAATCTTCAATTGGTAGTGGAGTGGGATATAAATGATTCGGAAGTCACCGATTGGCATATATACACGCAAGTGGACATATACGGTTATTTCTATGTAGGCCGCACCGGTTCGGGTGACGTGCAGCGTTTCGAATGGCCGGGGAGTTCTCTCATTGCCAGCGATCAAGCCAGCGGCCCTGCTTTAGGACACACTTACCGCTTCCAGGCAATCGGCTTGCGGGGTGGTAACGGTTTTTCAATCGCCCGGCAGAGCGCCCCCGTTGGTTTCGCGTTAGAGGGATTTGGGGAAGCGCCGGTATTTACGGTCAAAAACGCCACCGTCCCTGAAGGGACTATTTTGGTTACCGACGATCTTTTTGACACGGACAATCTTATTGGTGGAACCGATATCGATCCGAATAGTGAACGCGCTTTATTCATTCGCTGGAATGTTGGAAGCAATGCGTACTGGAACTATCACGTCTTCGTCAGCGTCAATGGCGGTGAGTACACCTTTTTGGGGCAAACCGGTTCGGAAGAAATTAATTACTACCGCTGGAGTCCAATCCCCTTATTTGCGGTCAATGACACTTTCAAAGACGGTCCACAAGATGGAAATAATTACCAGTTCCGAATTTTCGGTTTGAAATCACAAAGAACAGATTTTATAGAAGCGGATGAGACCGTAGAATATCAAGTAAGCGATTAAACAAATAAACGTTCGAATTCAATCGTAGGGGCGGTTCGCGAACCGCCCCTACAGCAAATCAAACCTACGAATTCCTATCCCGGCCACTTTATCTCAATTCCCTGGGATTTCAGCATGGTTTGAAAGTCTTTCAGCTGCCTCTCCGTATTTCGAACGCCTCGCGGTTTTTCTTTATTTCTCAAACAATAGACCGCCAACATTCCAGCCGATTCTCCAATATTCCATTCCACCGGGTGGAGCCGGTAGCAGCCGTTGGAGATATGGGTTACCCCCAAATTTTTGCAGCCGGGCAATAAATTTTCCATTCGCTGTGGAATTAAAGACCCCAGCGGAATCTGGAAGCGCAGTGAAGGTACATCGATATAATTGTCCCCACCCGTGCTTGGATGGAGATCGATGTTGTAACTTCCTACCCCTACTGAATCGGGAAAATCGGGTGCGGACACTTTGTCTTTTTCTGTGTATTTCATCCTTGCTTCTCGTCCGACGTGTTGCTCAAGAACGGTGAATTCAGCCTTGATTCTCCTGGATTCGCGAATATAAGGATATTTGGCAAGGCCGTGTTCCGTACCCAAAATATCTTTTCTAAGCCGTAATCCAGGCCATCCAACGCCTCCATCCGCTCTCGGTGCTTCCGTCTGCATCCAATAAAGCAGCGAGAGGCTCAATTGCATGGCCTGATGAAGATGGTGCCTTTTTTCCTCGCTGGTCACTTCATAGATATTATTCAGCATAAAATCGTTCTGCGGCCAGTTCACCAGTGTAATGTCGCTCGGATAAGTGCCCTCCTCGTGGTAGGGTTTATAAGCAATCCGCCGGTAACGCCAGAAGCCGCCGATTTCATTCTTGCTTTCGCGTATGGGATCAAACGGCATACTGGTTGGTTTCAAACTCCGTGGACTTGAATAGGTCCAGCTCAATAATTTGCCCGGCCAAGGCGGAGTCAAATCGGGAACATAATCCCGCCAGAATTCATAATCCTCCGGCTTATCAATGGTATTGTCCTCTCCATCGATGTAATCCATGGCAAAACACCAGGTGCAGGCTTGTATGTTATTTGGCTCCGCAACAGGAGGCGCGTGCAGTTCTCCGGTATCTTTCTGTGACTCGAACCCCGTCACATATTCTGTTCCCGTTAAAGGCAGTAGATCGCCCAATTCTGTTGCGTCGATGAAATAAGGAGCGTGCAGCCCCAGCATATTGCCGGTATCCGAACTCTTCACCAGAACGGACTGGACTTGATCCCCCTCTGTCTCAGCGGCAACTGCATGATGATTCAGTAAAATTGTGAGTTTCTTGCCGCTTATATACGGAGCCAGCATGGCGTTTAACACAGCCAGGGAAACACGGGGTTCATGACATATTCGCGACACACCGCCGTTGCCGGGATCGAGATTTTCCTGTTCCCTGGCTTCCGCCGTCAGCGGATAATTCCGCCGGTAATACTCCCGAATGCGGGTTCTCATGTCCCGATAGGTTTGTGTCGCACCATACGATTCGATTGCTCCATGTTCATCCGGCGGCACGCCTTGCTGAGTCATCTGGCCACCGATCCAATCCGTCTCTTCCGTCATAATGACATGTAAACCGTTGCGAATAGCTGCCAACGCCGCGGCACACCCCCCAAGTCCACCCCCAATGATAACAAGATCGGCTTGCATTTCTTTTTTCCGGTTTTCCCTGCTTATGGAGACTTTCCTGATAGATGCAGCAGAACCTTGAACCAATATTGAACCGATTCCCAAACCTGTACTTGTTAAAAAGGTACGTCTCTTCATTGAATCACCTTTCAAGAATTCCTTTCCTAGAGTTTATTCAGTATGGTTGGAATCGAAAAAAATTAAAGTCAGGTTCACTTTAAATCCATGGTGTCCATTATTTAAATGATGATATATATGCTATACTGAATTTTCCAAACCGATTCTGGCTAGATAATTTCAACAAGGAGGA
>CAZXSQ010000376.1:0-7012 GCA_964643335.1 uncultured bacterium | reverse complement strand
CGTAGCCGCTGTCGTCTGTGAACGATGTGCCGTCGATGTCGTCGAATTTAAAATACCCGACCACATCACCATAAGATGCGCCAACTGCAAACAGCATGGCTGCCACAAGTACTACTGAAAAAACTTTTCTCCTCTTCATATCTTCTTCACCTTTCCTTCCAATAAAATTTGTTAATACTGTGCAAAGCACAGTTCATAATAAACAATTTGAAATGGTTGTGTCAAGTTAATAATGAGTATTTACTTATTTATTTGTTTGATGCCTAAAATTTTCAATAGATAAATCAGTTCACTTTTTCGGAAATGAAAAAAAACAAATATCCACCCTACAGCATTGACGAGTTCCGGGAATGGCAGAAAACGATCTCAGAGAAAGTAAGTTTGGTTAACAAATTGCCCGTGTTAGAATCTCTCGAAACTATAGCTGGAGCCGATGTTTCTTGTAATCGATTTTCAAAAGAAGGGCACGCTGCTGTAGTGGTTCTTTCCTACCCGGATTTAAAAATTTTGGAACACGTATATGTTTCAGGTTTATTAACCATACCTTATATCCCCGGTTATCTTGCTTTCAGAGAATGGCCACTTGTCCATGAATGTTTAAAAAAATTAGAAACGCCTTTGCAAGTATTACTATGTGACGGCCAGGGCATCGCTCACCCGCGCCGTGCCGGTCTTGCTTCACATATTGGTGTGACGGAAGATATCATAACAATTGGTTGTGCAAAAAGTCGCCTGGTGGGTGAATATGTAGAACCTGAGATTTACCGTGGCAGCAAAAGTGATTTATTGTATGAAGGAAACAAAGTCGGTGAAATTCTTAGAACAAGGGACGGGGTAAAACCTGTTTTCGTGAGTCCCGGCCATAAAATTGATTGTATGAACGCTTCTCAGCTTGTATTGAATCTTTGCAGAAGATACAGATTACCGGAACCGATTCGTGAAGCTCACAAACTGGTCAATCAAGTGCGAAAAGACGCCGGTTGTCAGCATTGAATTTGTAGAATCAGGAAACATTTATTACAATAATTCTCCAATTTAAAAAAAACATGTTGCTTGATCCTTAAAATAGCTATATAATTTAAATAAAAATAAACCATACATGACGTTTGAGGTTAGATACAATGGTTTCTGGACCTACATCGCCTGCTCCACCAACAGCGCCTCCGGTGCAACAGCCGCCACCCCCTGTTCAACCGCCGGCCAATACAGCACCGCCGACACCAACATCGCCTCCTGCTCAACCGGCGGCACCTCCGGTACAATCACCGCCTCCACCTCAGGCGAGCAATGTTGCTTTGAACCGGACAAATGGGAGAGACCAGGTTCAACTGTCTCAGCAGGCAGTCAATTCTATGCGCACTGGTGCTCCGCAAGCGGAAAGATCACCAGTAACTCCAAACAGACCGTCGACAACCAATGTCAATGTGAATACTCCCAATCCTCCATCACCTGAAGTTCGTCCAAATCAACAAAATGCGCCGGCAAACGCACCCAATCAGACAGGCAATATTCCTCCGGCAGGGAATGTGAATGCTCAGCCCCTATCCCCGCCCATGCAGGATTTAACTCCTGGGCAGGATTTCTCCCCCGGTCAAAGAATAAATTTGATTGGCTAACCCGGCATAATAAAGAAAGTACCGGAAAGGAAACATAGAAGATTCCTTTCCGGTTTTTTTATTAACCGATAATGGTTGGAGTGTACTTGGTCGTCCTTGAAGTTAAAATATAATATATAAATCAATAAGCTTATAAGTAATCTTCAATGGGCATTGGAGTATATAATTAATGAGTTCATCGAAATTTGCAGGAATTATCCTTGCAAGTGAGTCTCCTAGAAGAAAAAAGTTAATGGAAAAATTGGAGGCCGGTTTTACTGTCGTTCCAAGTGGATTGGCTGAAATACCCCCTATGGGAGATGCGCCCGGTGCCTATGCCTCAAGAATGGCTATGGAAAAAGCCGTGAAGGTGGCACAAACTTATCAAGAGCATATCGTTATCGGTGCGGATACGATTGTGGCTTTGGGCGAAAGAATCATGGGCAAACCTCAATGTCAAAAGGAAGCCACCTTAATGTTGAGCATTCTTTCCGGACAGTGGCACGATGTATGGACCGGCTTATGTGTCATGTGTCTGAACAAAAATATACAGGTTGTCAAAGCGGTTAAATCATCGGTGTTATTTCGCGATTTAACTCTTGAGCAGATTGAAAAATATGTTCAAACCGGTGAACCTATGGATAAAGCAGGTTCTTACGCAATCCAAGGGAAGGGAAAAGAATTTGTCAGACAAATCAAGGGATCGTACCATAATATTATTGGTTTGCCCACTTTGGAATTGGAAAGAATCTTTTATAAATTGGACTATCCAAGCGGCTCTAGTTCGGTAGAGACAATCAACTAACAATCTTTTCACTGGAAAAAGGTTTAGACTATAAGAGGGATATTCATGATCGAGATGGAGTTTTTTGAATTAAGACTGGATGAAACAGGTGCTGATCAAATTATCATTTTGAAAGAAAAACAAGGCTCACGGGTAATGCCTATTTTGATTGGTTATTATGAAGCGCAATCCATTCATCTTGCCTTGAACGATATACAAATCCAAAGACCTCTGACTCATGATCTTGCCGTGAGAATAATCAAATCCCTCAGTGCAACCATGGAACGCATCGTGATCAATGATTTAAGAGAGTCCACTTTTTATGCTCTAATTCACTTTACTACCCCTCAAGGTCCCGTTGATGTAGACTCACGCCCAAGTGATGCCATTGCTTTGGCGGTACGGATGGACACACCGATTTTTGTCGAGCCTGAAGTCCTTGAGCAAGTCGCCAGAGAATAAACTCTCCATGATTTATTTTCATCTCTAAAATCTTGTTCTCAATACATTTTTATTCATGCCATTTCAAATTTACTAGTCATTTTTTGTAAATACGGGTTATAATTTATTTCAGATATGTTTTAAATTCTTACTCGCGAATTGTGAGTGATTACCTTTTCGAGTGGAATTAACGTAATACCGCCGTTTCAGGCCGTATTTTCAAAAAAACTGTTAAATAAGGATAAAATTCACTTAATTTTTTGTTGTTAAACTTATTTGTGTGTAATAAAATATTACTTGAAACCCTATAAAGAATATCGAAAGCATACTTGTTTCACTGGTATGCTGGTCGAAAGGATGTGATTGCTTTGATGCCAACAAAAAAATATGAAAGTGAAATCCGCGTCCAGGTAACCAAACGATTACCTCGGCGGGATATACAAAGTGTTATTGATCAGTTTGTGAAACAACATTTGACTTTTGCCGTTTCACAAGTGAATTCAGACTATGAAGTCTGGCGTCAGATCCTACCTGGAGATTTACCTCGTGTGAAAAACAAAAAAGATGGAATGACACCAGCGGGAGTAATCGAAGAAGACACTGAAGATTTAGTCCATCGCAACTTTGTTTGTATTTGGGATCAGGGAGAACTAGTTTACGGTGATCCTGAACAGATGTAATGCATTAAACCGCCTGTTCGAATTGTAGACAGGATGAGGTAACGAATCCCACCGTTACTATGAAATTTCATTCATTACGGCAGGCGGTTTTGTTATCCATTTCCATTTTGCTCAGAAGCATACCCAGTCCCATCATCACACCTAGCCAGGTACCTGTCCTCATTTGAGCAAACATCGGGGCAAACATTTCAGCCGTGCAAAATGCAATAAAAGAACATAGCAATCCCCGTGAAACCACGCGAAGAAAAGGATCCTGCAGTACATAATTCAATTTAATCAATCGCTGTAAATAAGCGAAATGAAGCAGCAAATAAGTGAAAAGACCGATGATACCCATCTTAACCGCTACCCACAAGAAGGTATTGTGAACACCTAAAATGTTTGTCCGGCTCAAGTATATTTCCATAGGCATAATTCCACCCAGTCCAATGCCCACTATAGGATGCCGGTATATACTGATAAGAGCGTTTTGCCATTCCACCAATCTATAACTTGCACTGCTCTCTTTAGTGGGATGCAAAATTGAATTGATTCGCGCTTCAATGGCATTCCATTGACCGGCGGCGGCAATGATCAGTGAGCCAATCAAAACCATGATCAAGATCAATACAAGAAAGCGGAAACGGGCTTTTTTACCTTGAAGCAGGAACAATGTCATTATCCCAACCACAATCGCCACATAATACGCCCGTTTATAGGAAAACAGAAAACAGAAAAATACGGCTGGAGAAAATAGAAGGAATACGATTCTACCCCTAAATTTATAACGATCCATTACACATGCCCCTGTAAATAAAAGAAATGTGACAAAATTGAGTGAATCTTCCCAACCGGTAAAAATTGCACGGATTTTCCATTTGATTTGCAGACCTTCTCCCATGGAGTAAAGATACACCCCTTCTATCGATTTAAGCACAATCGCAGAAAAGTAGATGAGAAGAAAAATCTGCAATGACTTCTTAGTCCGAATTAAATTGACAGTCAGATAGTATGCAATGAAAAAATGGAGTAAACGGCGAGGTTCGAACAAGCGGGAGGGATCATCATAGCGTACAATGCAGGTAATATAGCCGAGAATACAAGCCAATCCAAAAAGAAATATGGAAACATCAAGCCGGGTGCCGTATATCCTGCCGCTTCTTTGCAGTAGGGTGATCCCAACTAAAAGTATCAGCAAAAGTTCAAATATGTTGATACCTATATAAGGCAAAGGCACACGATATGGGGTAATCGCCAATTTTTCCGTATATCTTCGGATATGAGACTTTCGGCTCCTATAAACAACGCAAACGCAATATCCGGACGGGTAATCAAGAGAAGAGAAGAGAAGACACAGGCTAAAACGATCACCGCAGAGAAAGGCGGATATAGAATACTCATAAGTCCCAAGGCTGCAGTCACAGCCAATGGGAGATAATACATCCGGAATTCCTGCAAAACATTCTGCAAAGATGAAGCCCTTCTAGCCTAATTGAATTGATAACATTATTAAAATAAGTCTTATTATATCAATGGAAAATGGGAATGTAGAGAATTCTTGCTTGAAATATTCTACAATCAGATTTAATCTGCTATATAGGGATAATAAAGGGCTAAATTATTAGGCTGTACACGTGAATGGTATTTGTTCATAATCAGTTATAAAGAAAGATTTAATCATTTTTCAAGGTTTGTGATGGATAACTTCAGAGATGAAATCAGCCAAAGCATATTTAACGGTTCTACAGACCTTTTCGCAGGTGAGGGTCTTGGTATTTTTTTTAATTCGCTTCCTGCCGGTGCTTTAATTCTTGATCAGAACTTGACCATCTTGTTTTTAAACAGCCAAGCGGAAACATTGCTTGGCCCCAAAAATTTTTTGACGGGGCATTCCATCCGGGATTTTTGTGTAACCGAGACTGATGCGCAAATACTGGCCGAACATCTGAAATCCAGGTCTTCACATCCCCTGATAATGGAACTGAAACAGAACAGCCATAGCTCCGTTTCTGTGATTATTCATTCCGCCCATACCAATTCAAATTGTTTTCTTTTTATTCGGGATTTAACCGAAATTCGTACTTTAGAGGACGAACTTCGCAGCTTTAAGATCGCCATCAATTCGGCGGACGACGCCATATTTTTGTTTGACAATAGTGGAATGATTTATTATACCAATCCGGCTTTTGAAAAGCAGGTTAATCTTTCCCCCGAACAAATCCTGGGGACGAATTTAAAACATTTTTGGAGTAATCACATTTCCCCGGTGGTCTATACCGATATATGGCAGCGAATAACCCATGGTGAAACCTGGGCGGGAGAATTGATTTGTGTTCGGCATGATAAATCTTTATTTAATGTCGAGGTACGGATCACTCCTATCTTTAATACCAATCGGGTTGTTGTGGGCTATATCTGCATTCAGCGGGATATAACCCAACGGAAAATGTTGGAACAACAGTTGGCCGACCATTCAGAGAACCTGGAGTGCCGGGTAGAGGAAAGAACTGTAACCCTTTCCAAACTACATGAGATATCGCAGCTGTTTCATACGACCGACACTTTGGATAAGTTATTGCGGCTTGTCTTGATTGCAGCCACGGCGGGAGAATCGTTTCGCTTTAATCGCGCGTTTCTGCTGCTGGTTTCTCAAGACAACAAAGAATTGATCGGCCGTTATGCCATTGGACCTTCCAGTCCAAAAGAAGCCGGCGATATTTGGAACAAAGTCCAAAAACTACCCAGAGAGGGTTCTTTGACGGATATATTACAGGTTTATTTAGAAAATCCTGGTGAAGGGGATGAACATGTAAATTATATTGTCCAACAACTTTCTACCGATATGTCCGATGAAGATTCAATTTTGGTACAAAGTATTAAGAACGAGAAAAGTTTCATTATTCAAGGCGGTAAAAACGATGTTGAGTTTGACTCCCGGATTATCGAGTTATTGAATTCGGATACTTTTGCCGTTATTCCTCTATTATTTCTTGAACAGCCTGTTGGTGTATTGGTCGTGGATAATGCGATAACTGGTAATCCGATTACTGAAGAAGATGTGAAAATGCTGGAAATCCTGGCGATGCAAGGCGCACTGGCTATTGCCCACGCAAATACGTTGAAGGAACTGGCTCAGAAAGTAAAAGAAACCGAACGTGCGTATACCGAATTGCGTCTCAGTCAAGAAAAGTTAGTCGAATCTGGGAAATTTGCCGCGCTGGGCCAAATGGCTGCTACTGTTGCCCATGAGATTCGCACCCCGCTTGTAGCCATCGGCGGATTTGCCAATATGCTGCTGAAAAAGCATAGTCCGGAAGACAAAGATTACAATTATTTAAACATTATTCGGGATGAAGCGTTGCGGCTGGAGGATGTCCTGAATCGGCTTCTGTTCTATGCGCGTCCCTCCAGCCCTTACAAAGAGGAACAAGATTTAAATAGTTATATTGAATCCATTCTTTCTTTTATGGAAAGTGAATTTGCTTTTCATGATGTAACATTAAAAGTGGATTTTGATCCCGCACTACCTCGTT
>CAZXSQ010000375.1:0-7023 GCA_964643335.1 uncultured bacterium | reverse complement strand
CGCCGGATCATTTTCATGCCGTTGCAACGATGGATGCTATCGGGCAGGGCAAGCATGTTTATGTGGAGAAACCTCTAGCCCATACCGTGTATGAAGTACGGCAGCTGAGGAAAGCAGCGCGTGATAAAGGCGTCGTGACGCAGTTGGGGAATCAAGGACATTCTTACGATGATATCCGCAAAGTATGCGAATGGGTTTGGAATGGCGCAATCGGGCCAGTCACTGAAGTTCAAGCCTGGTACACTCGTCCTTACGGCAATGGCAAACCTAGGCCGGATGATACTCCAGCTGTTCCGGATACGCTGGATTGGGATTTGTGGCTTGGTCCAGCATCTTTTCGTCCTTACCATCCATGCTATCTGCCTGGCAGCTGGCGCAGTTGGTTTGATTTTGGTACAGGCGTGCTGGGCGATTGGGTATGCCATATACTCGATCCGGCATTTTGGGCGTTGAAACTGCTAGCACCGTCCAGCATCAAGGCGAAGAATGGCGGAGGCGTGTATTCTCCTGAGCGCTTTCCGGTAAAATCCTCAATCGAATATGAATTCCCCGCCCGTGAAGATATGCCGCCGGTTAAAATAACCTGGACCTACGGTAAAAAATTAGACCTGCCTCAGTTGAAAGACCTCGAAATGAGCGGCTGGAACCAAAAAGCCGGGGCGATTTTCATTGGCGAAAAAGGTGCGATTGTACACGGTTCTCACGGCGCAGGCGGAGCGAGGATCATCCCTGAATCCAGAGCAAAGGAAGTCAAAAAGCCACAGGAAACCATTCCCAGGGTAAAAGGTGGTCATCACCAAAATTGGATTCGGTCATGCAAATCAAACAGCCAGGCTGGATCGAATTTCGAGTATGGCGGCCCGTTAACGGAATTAGCCTTATTAGGTGTTATCGCAACGGTGTTTGATGGTGAAAAACTGGAGTGGAATGCTCAGGAAGCATCGTTCGAAAACAATGAAGAAGCCAACCGTTATATACGTACAACTTACAGGGATGGTTGGAGGTTGTGAGAACCGTACAATTGATATAGAGAAGAAGACTTTTTGAGATATAATATTTTCAGATACTCTAAACTTGAAGGTGAAAATAGATGGAGTGGAAATTGTCAGAAGCGAAAAATAAATTGAGTGAAGTATTCAACAAAACGTTACTAGAAGGTCCCCAAAAAATTACTCGCAGACATCAAAGCATTATTCTCATCGGTGAAAAAGCATATCAAGAACTTATCGGACAAAAAAACATTGAAAGAATATCTCGTGGAAGCACCAAGTCTGGAAGATGTGAATATCCAACGTGATAAATCCACCATGCGGGACATTTATTTATGAAAGTATTACTTGATACGTGTGTTCTTTCAGAGATTCACAAACCAAAAGGCAATCCGTCAGTCAAGGAAACAGTCAATAGACTTCACCATAAAGATATTTTTGTGTAATAACGATTGGTGAAATAACAAAAGGTAGGTTCATCACGAAAGTAGGTACTTTTTGAAAACTGAATTGAAGATTTCTCCCCCCGAAGACCGGGGGGAGTTAGAGGGGGGTTGATCATAGAACCATTCAACCCCCTCCTAACCTCCCCCAATCTTTGGGGGAGGAATTTTTTTCTTTTGTTTCTTTTAAAATGATATGTTTTATTCATTTATAAGTACTCAATTCCGTGTTGAGCCAAAAGGTATTGAACTACTTTGTAAAAGCAAGAAAAAACGAAAATTAAAAAAATGGATTGAGGAGATCAAATTAAATTGTCCTGAATCTATTTTAGAAATAGATATGGAAACAGTACATATTTGGGGGATGCTAACTGCGGCCGCTCAAAAATCAGGCAAAGTTATTTCAGTATGTGATGGATTGATTGCTGCAACAGCCAAGCAACATGGATTGCATATCATGACTCGGAATATTACTGATTTCGAATATACTGGTGCTTTGATCATCAATCCTTGGTTGAACTAAGAATTTAATAGATTTTCATCATGAACATTATACAAAGACTAGATATTTTGTTTTTATAATAATTTCTCCCTTTCATCCAGCAAAGCCGATTTCACTCTTTCGTTTTCGGATTCAATTTTCTTGATGAGTTCTCTTGCCGTCTCCAGAAAATTGTCACTGGATGTAGACCCAAGTTCACGGCAGAGTGAAGCCAGCTTCAAGGCCCCCATATATTTACTTTTTGATCTCAAATGAACGGCATTCATAAGAATAGATGAGATATCATTCTGTGAAATCGATGTTTCTATCGTTTGAATGAGCTGGGTGGAATCAGCGAGATAGGTTTCAATGACCTGACTTAAAATATTTGAATCGACTTCTTTTTCCAAAGCGCGGATGTTCTCAATCATCTGTTTATCAATTGCTGGTTCTTCTGTATCCTCAATAAAGGGAAGCGGTATGGAATCGTTTTGCACTTGATTTTGGATTTCGCTTTTGAAGAAATCGATCACGGATTTATTCGCACGCAGCATAAAATTCACTCGATGCCCCAAAATCAACCAGTTGATGGGTTTCGTGATGAAATCCGTAGCCCCCACTTCATAGGCCTTATTGATCGATTCGGTATCATCCAATCCCGTGATGACAATAATGGGAACATATTTCCCCCCGGGCAATTTGCGGAGTTGGATACAAGTTTCAAAGCCGTCGAGTTCGGGCATTTTGATATCAAGCAGAATAATGTCCGGTTTTGTTTTTTCAAAGAGTGAAATTGCCTCTTGACCGTCCCCGGCCTCCATGACCTTGAAACCAGCCTTTTCAAGAGCCTTGCAGACCAGGAAACGAAATGTGGAATCATCATCAGCCAGTAGCGCCAAAGGTTGTGTGTTATTTTGCTGATTTGTCATGAGTGATCACCATTTATCTTTGATTTCAATGCTTCTGTTACTTTTTTATGTTCATCTTTGATTTCTAGTAAAATAGCCGAAGCATTCTCGATAGAGTTCGATTTGCTTTTCATTTCCAATTCTTTGCATAAAGAGGACAACTTCACCGCACCGACATTCGCACAGCTCGACTTCAAACTGTGAGCGGTATTTTTTATCTGCTCTATATTACTTTTATGGATGGCCTCACGTAAGTTGTCAATCAGTTTGACTGAATCTTTCAGGTAATTGTTGATGACTTGATTCAAAATATCCGGTTCGCCTTCGATTTGCAACGCGCGGATATTATCCAAAAAACTACGGTCGATAGTTGATTTTTCCACATAGACTTCACTCGGATGCTTTGGCCATGTGTTCTGCCCGTGAGTTGGTTTCTGCGAGGTCTTTTCCGGCTCAGAGATCGCCGGTTGATCTCCAGCTGTTTTCTTTGGAGAAAGCCAGGGCGTTAATAGGTTTTGAAGCTTATCCAGATCAAAAGGTTTGCCCAGATAGTCATCCATTCCTGAATCAAGACATTTTTCCCGATCCCCCTCCATGGCGTGGGCTGTCATGGCAATGATGGGAATATGGTTGTGGATATTGTGATATTCTTTTTGCATTTTCTCTTGTTCTCTGATGATCTTAGTAGCCTCATAACCGTCCATTTCCGGCATTTGGCAATCCATGAGGATCAGATCATAAGTGGTATGCGTTAGTGCTTCGATGACTTCTTTGCCAGTGGAGACCAGCTCCACATTAAATCCAAGGACTTTCAACATGTTCAATGCCACATCCTGGTTGACCGGATTGTCTTCTGCAACCAGGATGTTTGCTTGATAATTCAATACCGGCCTGGGTTTATCCTGTTTGATCGATTTCTCTGCCAGAGGTTGCAACGCGAGCTCACTGTCCTTTTCCATACTTAACTTTTCCAGCCTGACAGTGAACCAGAAAGTTGATCCTTTGCCGTGCTCGCTTTCAATACCCACATCTCCACCCATCATATGTGTGAGTTTTTTGACGATAGCCAATCCCAATCCGGTTCCTCCAAATTTCCGGGTGGTGGTTCCGTCCGCCTGGGAGAAGGAGTCAAAAATACGTTCTTGTGTTTTGGGCGGGATTCCAATGCCAGTATCCACAATTTCAAACAAGAGCGTCATAATGTCATCGGTTTCATCGAGTGGTTTAACCGAGATGGTCACCCCTCCCTGATCTGTAAATTTTATAGCGTTTCCAATGAGATTAATCAATATTTGGCGCAGCCGGTTGGGGTCGCCGGTGACATAATCGTGAATAACCGGATTCATGGATAGTTGAAGATTTAAATGTTTTTTATGAGCACTTTCGACCAACAATTCAACTGTTTCTTTGATGACATGATGCAGGCTGAAATCCAGTTTTTCCAATTCCAACTTTCCGGCTTCGATTTTGGAAAAGTCAAGAATATCGTTGATAATGCTCAATAAAGTCTTGCCGGACAGATGCGCCATATGGACGAAGTGCCTTTGTTTCTCGTTCAGGTCGGCATTGAGGAGCAATTCCGTCATACCCAGCATGCCATTCAACGGTGTACGAATTTCGTGGCTCATATTCGCCAAAAAGTCCGATTTCGCGCGGCTGGCCGCTTCAGCGGACTCTTTGGTTTTTTTCATTTCAACAATAGCGTTTTCGAGGTCCTTGTTTGTTTCTGTTAGTTCGGTAGTCCGCAGAGAAACTTGTTGTTCCAACTGCTCACGATGATGGTGAAGTTCCTCATTACGGAGCTGAATCTGGGCAAGCATGGTGTTGAATCCATCGATCAGAAAACCGATTTCGTCATCGCTGGTTTTTTCTTCCCGAATGGAGTAATTTTTCTCGTTGGAGACGATTTCCATTGTATTCGTCAAGTTGTAAATGGGGTCCGATATAAACCGTTGGAGTTTTGAAGAGAGAAGAAAGGCGATACCGGAGGAGATAAGCATAACGGCAAGGGCAATTGTACTGTACCATATAATCAGAGCATATAATTCTTTTAAATCGGCACGGATAAAAACAATCCCTTTTTTGGTCCGTGCACCGCTTTCCTCGTTTTTGAAGATGATGGGTTGATATATATCCAAATAATCACTGGTGAACTTGTAACCTTGGGATACCAGGTTTGGATCACTTACGAGTTCATTGAAAAAATTGTTGGTATTGGATTTCGATTTGAGTACTTGGGAGTCCAGTTCAGTGTTATTACTGGAGTACTCGGCAAATAATTGTCCTTCTACGGTGTATATATGAGAGAGCATAATATGAGGCACTGTACTTAACGCCTCCAAATTGGTCTTGGCCCGTTCTTCGTCATTGAACAGAAGAGCGGCAGTGGAGTTGTAGGCGATAATTTCGGCCAGCGTAGTGAATTTTTCAACCATAGAACGACGAAACACGACTGACTCATTGATGACAAAGGACAAGGAGGCAATTAGTAACACCACCATACTTGTTAACATCATGATGCTTGTCAGTTTACGCCGGATGGGCATATCCCTAAAATTCCACATGACTGCCCTCCCGATTATCATGAATAATCTCGACTAATTTCAGTTCTAATACCTGAGAACTGATTTTAAGATTTGCGCGCCGGGTAGCATCGATGTTGATTTTAAAACGAATTTTGTTGTTGACCATAAAGAAATTGATAATGACGCCCTGCTTAGCAAACCCCGTTGTATCGCTGACTGTGAGCATTGGCCAATTCTGAATTTTTTCCAATATGTCATCGAGTATTTCTCTTTCGGATTTACTGATGAAAAGGATATGACAACGTTCAAGATCATTGAGTTGGTCATTTGTTTGTATAAGAATTTTCCGGTTTTTGATGGTTTTGTTTTGGAAGGTATCTTCAAGTATAGAACCGAAAGGATTATCACCCAGAACAGTGAAAATAAACGGACTGTCTTCGCTTTCAAAGGCATCGGTTGGCCATTCTACAAAATACGCCGCGAGAATGTAGATCTGGGCTGCTTTCATGGCGTATTCGGTTACCTCGGGGGATGAAGAGGTTAAGTTGGTGGTTTGTGCGGAGACCGGCATACAGCCTAAAATGATGAATAAAATCAATTGAGTGAGAATCGTAAAGGCAAGATCGAATCCTTTTAGTATACAACTTCCCTTCAAACGCGAATATTTTCTATGGGAAAACTGTGGTGTCATTATAACTAGAACAACCAGGTTGCCTTTATATATACACTTCGCTCAATAGCCAAGGCTTCGGTGTTAATTAACGATGTTTCAAATTCCCGATGCTTATCCTCCAATAAATTTTGTCCAACGAGGGACAGTTCAAAATTGTCATAAGGTTTCCAGCCCAGCCGAATATCAAATACAAAATAGTTATGAGGAACGGTGGCAAATTTTTCCACATACTTAAGCCAGAAATCCAATTCCCAGTTCTTGGATATGTCAATCATGGATCGATAGGAAAATTGATGATGTGGACTTCGATATTCATAATCCTCAAAGACCCAGCCTTGGCTGTGATGAAACCGGTGAAGTTGAACGTCGATAAATGAGTAAGCGAATTGCATACGCCACCATTTCAGCATCTGATACCGTATAGCTAATTCCGCCCCATAGGATTCGCCGTCCAATTTGTTCTCGCCCAGCAAAGGCATCACAAAATATCCAGGCGGTGGTGAAGGCTTAAATATCAGTAAGCCCGGCTCTGCGGTGAGAAGATGGTCATAGACATTATAAAACAAGGCCGTATCCACGGAGAGCCAGTCCGAAGGTATGAACCGGTATCCCAATTCGTAAGCGATTAAATCTTCTGAATCAAAGTGTGCACCGCCGTAAGGTGTAACCATAATTGGGACTGGAAGGGGATTTATCGGATCTTCCGGTGTCACGACACCGAGGTTGATCTTGGCCGTATGTTCATAACGGGATGGGATTCTGACAGCCCGTGAAACTGCAGTCCAAACGGCATGTTGGGGATGAGGAGTCCACATCAGGCGGGCATTGGGCTGGACCTCAAATCCACTGTAGTCGTTATGTTCCAATTTGGTTCCGAGTGTCAAGAAAAGGTACTCTTTGAACAGAGTAATTTCATCCTGCAGAAAAGCGTTGAAAAGATTATCATAGCGGCTGCCCGGTTCAAACCGGGCGGTAAATGTATCGGTAAGATTATCCAGTGAATA
>CAZXSQ010000374.1:0-7060 GCA_964643335.1 uncultured bacterium | reverse complement strand
CTCATGATAATGAGCAAACAACTTAGGCTCCTGGAGGTGGGTGGATATCAGATAATTGGCGCCTTGTTCATGCAATTGTTCCATAATCGATGTCGCCAGCGCCCCGCCTTCAACTGGGTCGGTGCCTGAACCCAGTTCGTCAAGCAAAACCAGGCTGTTTCGGTCTGCTTTTTCAAGGATGTTTCGTATATTGCCCATGTGCGACGAAAAAGTTGAAAGACGTTGTTCCAAATTCTGCTCATCCCCGATATCGGCCCCAAAGGAATGAAAAACAGGTATTTCAGTCGAATCGTCCGCGGGAATATGCAAGCCTGATTGGGCCATGAGTACCAACAGTCCCACTGTTTTCAGTACAACTGTTTTGCCTCCCGTATTCGGCCCGGTAATAACCAATCCCCGTATACCCGGCGGCATGGTTAAATTAAGAGGAACAACTTTCTCCCTGCCATGCTGGATAAGCAGCAGTGGATGAAGCCCGTTGGTGATGGACATGGAACCGCTTTCGGGGATAATCGGTTCGTTCAATTGATACCGAATACTGAAATGTGCTTTGGCCGCTAGAAAATCCAGTTGCCTGAAGATGTCGAGATTGTAGAGCAAATTGTCACGGCACTCAGCTATCGCTGCGGTTAATCCCTGGAGAATTTTGCGAATTTCAATTTCTTCATCCCGATAGAGCTCTTTTAAGCGGTTGCCGTCTTTTACCAGTTCGAGAGGTTCAACAAAAACGGTGGTTCCGGTGGATGAACGGTCATGGACTATCCCTTTTACTTTATTTTGAAATTTTGCATCGATGGGTAAAACATACCGTCCTTCGCGGTGGGTGTAGTAGCTTTCCTGTAAATAGTTCTTGAAACGGGTGCGGATCATCCGTTCGATGCGGTGAACCAGATAATCACGCTGTCTATGGATTGATTTGCGAATTCGGGATAGATCATGGGAAGCCGAGTCACGAATTTGGCCCTGCTCGTCAAAAATCCTGGCAAACTTTTTTTCAATATCTGGGTGGGGTATAAGCCTGCTTCCGAAATGGCTTATATGAGGCGCCTCATCCCTGACTTTTTTTAGTGCTGTTTGTATGTGTCGTGCGGCAGCAACTGTTTCCCCAATCACCATTAATTCAGACGGATCCAATACTGCGCCTGGAACATTGCATCGGTGAAGCGGATCACGAACATCGTATAGTCCCGAAAGCGTCGGTTCACGGTTAGTTTCCCACAGCCGCACCATTTCGGTAACCTCATGCAAGTTATGGCGTATTTCTGAAGCGGAGAAGGAAGGATGTAAATTTTGGATCGCTTCACGTCCCAGGGAGGAGACCGCAAAACCGGTTAGGATTTCTTTGATTTTATGATATTCCAGTACTTTAAAGGCGTGTTCATCCATACCGCTAATAGAATGTTTTCATTAATAGGTTCTTTAATCCTGAACGCTGTATTCCGGATAATGTGATACTTTCAAATTGATGAAAATAAGAGACAACTTGGTTAAAGTGATTCCTGTGATCTTGGCTCTCTGATCTCTTTGTTGAAGAGCCAGATCCATCCATACTTAAGGTGCCCCAACAATCCCGTATTTTTCCGCCATTCCTTAATGAATACACTACAATGAGGACAGGCGTTCTTGGTTGGTGCTTCAGGCCGGCCGCTCAGTACAAAAAGTTTTCTTTCCCGGTTGCTGGGAACTTGCCGTATCGGGCTGATGATTTCGGGACAACGAAAATGACCCTCCACAAATGGACATATAAAATCGATTTTCCTTGTAGTTGCCTCACTCACAATTCTTTTGTCCTCCATCCTTTAATGTGAGAAAAAGTACAGCATTGGGTTTTATTATCCAAACAGGATATTGTATCCTTAGACTATTAAAAAGGCACGGGTTTCCAATATTTATCAATTCGAATCACTATTTTAATGACTCGAACAATTCATAGCAGTCAATTAAGGTTAAAGTAGTATAAAAATATCGATCTGAACATTACACTCGCAATGATGAAGAGATATACTTGTATTTTTTATGCCCAATTTTGGGTATAAATTGTTATACTAATAAGTGATCTTTTTTTGTGTAAGGACTCTTGATAATGGTGCTTGAAAAAACAACCATAATGGCAGTGAATTTGTCTGATTTGGAGGATGATTTCCCCATTCTTGAACTAATCCTGCGAAATTATCTCTCGGACGAGGACATCATGAGTCTCCGCAAGGCTTATTTCTTTGCCTATGATGCCCACAAGGATCAGTTCAGAAGAAGCGGAGAACCTTACATCTCTCACCCCATCTCTGTTGCTGAAATTCTCGCCCAATATCAGTTGGATGTTGAAACCATCATGGCGGCGATACTGCATGATGTTCTCGAAGATACCAATATTGAATATGAGGATTTGGCCAGAGAGTTCGGAGACCATGTGGCTACCATGGTTCAAGGCGTTACTAAATTCAATGAAATGAGCACGGCCTACCGAAAGGAGGAGGAGGTAGAAAATCTACGCCGGATGCTTATCGCGACGGCCAACGATTTGCATGTCATCATGATTAAACTGGCGGATCGATTGCACAATATGCGAACCCTCCATTTTCTTCCTCGGGACAAACAAACTCGAATTGCTAAAAACACGCTGGATATTTTCGCACCACTCGCTCACCGATTAGGTCTCGGAAAAATTAAATGGGAACTAGAAGACCTGTGTTTGATGTATCTCCTTCCTCATGTGTATCAAATCATCAAAAATAAGATTTCTCAAAAACGGCAGGAACGTGAGCAGTATATTGCCTCATCCTGTGATGAATTGGAAACCGCTCTGAAAAAGAAAAACATCAACTGTACGGTGGAAGGGAGGGCCAAACATTTTTACAGCATTTACAGGAAAATGTTGAGGGAGAAAAAGACGTTCGAAGATTTATATGACCTGATTGCTTTACGAGTCATTTGTGAGACGATTGGTGAGTGTTATGCCATTCTTGGTGAAGTCCACACCATGTGGCGCCAGGTCGAAGGGCGGTTCAAAGATTATATTTCGACTCCCAAACCTAATAACTACCGATCCATCCACACTACTGTTTTGGGACCAAATGGCCGGCTGATCGAAATTCAAATCCGTACCCAGGATATGCATTACATTGCTGAATATGGCATCGCTGCTCATTGGCGTTATAAGGACGAAGGGAAACGGAAACTGGGACGGGATGCGAAATGGCTTGAACCTTTTTCGCAGGAACTGTTAGATACCCACGATCCTGAAGAATTCCTTCAAGCTATCCGGCATGATCTCTTTTCTGATGAGATCTTTGTTTACACTCCCAAAGGAGAATTGATTCGCCTGCCAAACAATTCCACTCCTATTGATTTCGCGTACAAAATCCATACCCAACTGGGTCATCGCTGTGGAGGCGCGAAGGTTAATGGACGAATGGTGTCACTCAATTATTCGCTGAAAATCGGCGATGTCGTGGAAATACTCTCCAACCAAAACAGCCATCCGTCTCCTGCCTGGCTCGATATCGTTCGCACATCCTCCGCCAGGAATAAAATCCGAAAAGCCCTGTTGGAATCCCGGCGTGAAGAGCTTCTGAAAATCGGACAATCCAACTTGACCCGTGAAATTCAAAAAGCGGGTTTCAATCCGCTTGAATTTTATAATTCCGATTTAGCTGAAAAAATTACGGAATCGTTGAAACAGAAAAGCATTGACGATCTTTTCGTGAATATTGGCTTTGGCCGCATATCCAGTAAGCAGGTTATCGCCCGCATGCTGCAACAAAAAGGGAAACCGGCTGGTGGACAAAAAACCGAAACTTCCCGCAAAGAAGAGGAAACAGAAAAACAACAAGAATCGGCACGATACATTGTCCGTATGGGGGATATTGATGATATCATGTATCGCCGGGCCAAATGCTGCGGCCCTATTCCAGGAGATGATATTATCGGATTCGTGACTCGCGGACGCGGCGTGACCATTCATAAATCCACTTGCCCAAACATGAAATATTTTTTAAACAATGATCGTGGTAGAATTATGAACCTCTTTTGGAAAGAGGATCAGGAAGAAGTGATATCCGTTACCATTGAAATTCGGGCGCGTGACCGCAAAAATTTGCTTGTGGATCTCTCTCAGATGATATCCTCCACCGGAACCAATATTATTTATAGCAATAGCGAAACCATCAATACAACAGCAGTATTTGTTTTTACTTTGGAGATAACAAATTCGTCTCACTTGAATACCATTATGCAGCAACTACTTGGAATTGAGGGAGTAAAAAATGTTCGGCGCCTGCGCCGGCAGAGTAATCCTATGCGCCATTAACACGCACAAAGCAGGGTAATCACATAGGATTATCTCTACATATGTAGGATAAGAACTGGACGTCTAACTTGTTTGAGACACACACCATAATTTAAGCCATTAAATCGATGGCGGTTTTTTGCATCTCATCCGCTGTTTTCACTACGGCGGCGTTGGCTTCGGTCATGGATTCCTCATGAACCAGATTGATGGCTTCCTGAGCGATATCAACATTTGAACCTTCAAGAAAACCACTTTGGATGAATCCTCTTCCCCCAGTACCAGGCAATCCTAATTGTGGAGCGCCTGAAGCCCCTGTCTGGGTTTGAAGATTGCCCCCTTGCCTTGAAAGCCCCTGTGGATTACTGAAATTTGCCAATTCAATCTGGCCGAGGTTGGCAGTCGTGCCGTCAGGCATTTGAGCCGATACCGTGCCGTCATTTCCAACTTGAATGTTTTGGGCTTCTTGTGGAATATTTATCCCTGTTTGCAAAGTCAGGCCTTGCGAGTTCACCAATGTTCCGTCCTGCCCAACAGAAAAATTCCCGGCTCGGGTAAAAAAGTTGTTTCCTGCACCATCGCTGACTTGGAAAAATCCTTGCCCGTTAATAGCCATATCCAATGGATTATCCGTTGGAGTAAGGCTTCCTTCATTAGACGAGACGGAAATGCTGTCTGTCACAGCGGAGTTTCCATTGGGACCGGTGGAGGTATTGGTACGCTGCGATTGATATCCTGGCGTGTTCAAATTAGACAGGTTGTTTGCCGCCGTTAACATACGGTGACGTGAGGCGTTTAATCCCGAAAGTGCTGTTGAAAGTATGTTAGCCATAGTTTAATCACAAAAAAATGAACTTATTAATTGTTTTCACCAAATCAGATTTCTTCTTTTACTTGTTCTTTTTTAACGGTTAGAATTTAATCTGTCTCAAAGGGGTCAACAAGTAAAAGTATACCATAATTAAAACACGATGGCAAACGATATACTCCGTATTCTCTGTATTATAATTGTTTATAACCTGTTATAACATGAATATTTTTCTGTGAATAAATTGTGGATAAATTGCTAATTGGACACTCAGTCGCTGTTTTTCGTGCTTTTTTATTTTGTGAAGAATATTTACAATGGTAGGGCTAGTCACTTGCCGGAGAAAAGGGCTAGCATATCAAGAGAGGGCGGGAAAAACTTCTTGGCCGAATCCATAATCAACCAACTGCTGACCGGGTGAAGTGAAGCGATTTTTTTATCTACTTTTCGGAGTGTTTCTTGTCTGCGTCTTGGTCGCCTTGATTTGGGCGGCAAGAACGCACGAAGAAACGTTGAACAGCCTTCCTGAAGTACTTGCTCGTGATTTCCGTACTTTGCTGAAAGGGGAAACCGTCTGGGATGTGAACATCGGTGCAATCGAACGCCTTGTGCAGGAATTGAAATCCGAATATCCCTATATTGAAAAAATCATCGTCAGGAAAATGAATAAAAATGGGGACATGAAAACCGTCTACCCCTACTTGAACGATCCCGGAGAGTCCCTTCGCACCGGCACCTATAAAAGCGCGCCGGTTATGGATGCCAATAATCCCCTGGGGGCAATCTACATAAAAATCAGCGCGGTGAGAAGTAACCTATTCAAAGCGTCTATCCTGGGCAGTATGGGTGCATTGATTCTGGTCAGTTTTCTGGGTCTTTATACCATTCGTTCTAAAGACGAAGAGGTCCGTAAAACCGCTTTTCTTCTCGAAGAAAAGCAGCGTGAATTAATCCGGTTGGAACGGCTCGCCTTGGTGGGGCAGGTGACCGCTAATTTATTGCACGATTTAAAAAAACCCATTCTCAATATTCGAGCGGAAGCCGATACTCTTCCTGATGAAGAATACAGTAAGACAATCAAGGAAGAAACGGATTTGTTTTTAAATCTTGTTCGTGAACTTCAATTAGAAACTTTCCTGAAACAAGACCTTGATAAAGCTGAGTTTGTGGATCTGGGTGAAATTTTGGAACGGTCGCTTCGGCTTGTTAAATATGCTCAGGAAAATGTCGAGGTACATTTAAATCTTCCAGATTCTTTGCCGTTTCTTTTTGGACAGCGCCATCAATTAATCCAGGTCTTCTCGAATATCTTTTTGAACGCTTTTCAGGCATTGGAAGGTGAAGGAAGCATTCATATTAACGCCTGCCAGATAGAAGAAGAGGATGAACGGTGGCTTGAAATTTCAATTATCGATAACGGACCGGGAATGCCTTATGAGGTGTTGTCTCATATCTTCGATCCTTTTTATTCAACACGGCGGGAAAACGAATCGACCGGTTTGGGTCTTTACATTACCCGGTCTATTGTCGAAGGAATGGGCGGAAAAATTACAGCTCAAAGTATTCCGAAACATGGTACAACTTTTACCATCTACTTTCCTATCTCATCCGTAGAAAATACTATGTGATATTGTTATTCAAATAAGTTGTAAACATATATTGCAGCTATGTGCGATTGACATCACATTCTTTTGAGACTAAGCTGATAATTAGCTTCTACTCGTCAAATTGAACCGCTACGCACACAAAATATCGTTCAAAGTATATTTAATTGTCATTTGACAAGGCAGGCCTTGGAAACCTATGGAAGCTACATTCTTCCTCTATTCTACGGTTCACTCAAGCAGGAAGTTGATTTAGAGTGACTTTTATATAAAACAGGAAAAAATGAGAATTGTCCAATGAAACAACCATTTATGGAAGCAGTCGAAAAACGGGTTCTCCTCGCTGATGGTGCGATGGGAACA
>CAZXSQ010000373.1:0-7066 GCA_964643335.1 uncultured bacterium | reverse complement strand
GGCTCGTGCCATGGATCGAGACATTGACCGCTGTTGGGAAGCAGTTCAACATTCAGACCATCCGCGAATTCATACGTTTATCGCCACCAGCAGCATCCATGTGGAAAAGAAACTGAAAAAGACAACGAAAGAAGTACGTGACATTGCGGTCAAAGCGGTAACACACGCACGGCAATACACAGACAACGTTGAATTTTCGACCGAAGACGCGGCCCGCACCGATCGCGATTACATTTGTGAAGTGATCGAAGCCGCTATCGATGCAGGCGCAACAACGGTTAATGTTCCCGATACCGTTGGTTATTCAAATCCATGGGAATTCGGCGCATTGATCGAATATATTTTCAAGAAAGTATCCAATGTCAACCAGGCAATCATTAGTGTGCACTGTCATAACGATCTAGGCCTGGCCGTTGCGAATTCGCTGGCCGCGATTCAAAAAGGTGCCCGGCAAATTGAGTGCACCATCAATGGTATCGGCGAACGGGCTGGAAACGGCTCGCTGGAAGAAATCGTGATGAACATTGAAACTCGTAAAGATTTCTTCGATTTTTACACCGATGTAAACACACAACAGATTTACCCAACCAGCCGACTGCTCACCCGCTTTACCGGCATTGGAGTGCAGCCCAACAAAGCGATTGTGGGAGCCAACGCTTTTGCCCACGAAGCGGGGATTCATCAGGACGGCATGTTGAAAGAACGCACCACTTACGAGATTATGTCACCCAAATCCGTCGGTTGGAGCGGCCATTCTATGGTACTGGGAAAACATTCCGGACGCCATGCATTCAAAAAACGCGTGGAGGAACTGGGATTCCATCTGGAAGGTGACCCTCTCCAGAAGGCTTTCGAATCTTTCAAACAACTGGCCGATTTGAAAAAGAATGTGTTTGATGAAGACCTCATTGCAATTGTCGATGAACAGTCACGCTCTGCGGATTATGGACGTTACGCACTGGATGATTTGACTATTACCATCGGTAAGAATCAAGAACCGAAAGCCATCGTGCGCATCCGTTCCAACGGGGACATCATAGAAAGCAACGGCACCGGGGACGGAGCGCTGGATGCCGCCTTTTCTGTTATCAAAGAAATTACCGATATGGAAGATGTGGTACTGGTCGATTATCACGTCGGTGCGATTACAACCGGAACCGATGCCCAAGGTTCCGCAAACGTGATTCTCCGCAAAGGAGAGCGCGAAGCGGTGGGCCGTGGTACCGATACGGATGTTATTCGCGCCAGCGTGAAAGCCTTTATTAACGCAGTGAATCGTATTTGCACCGAAACGGAGCGCGAAAAAACCCAGGCGGTTTAATTTGTTAAGATGATAATTTAAAGATGTAGGGGCGGTTCGCGAACCGCCCCTACACACAACCCGTCCTACGAGGAATCCAATAAGCAAATCATACTTTGCTGATTTCGTCTATCAGTCCTTGCATGGTATGCTCTTTCGCTTCTGCTGCCGGTTCGATTCCGTATTCGCGTATGGTGGCCGATGTCGAAGGGCCTATCGATGCGCTTCTAACTTTTTGAGAGATTTCAGGATGATCTTTCAAACAATCGAAAAAATTTCTTGCCGTTGAAGAACTGGTAAACAGCACCCAGTCGATTTTCCCCTGATTGAATAAATGAAAGATATCTTCCGGCATTCTTTTCACGGGCTTGTTACAGTAGGCAGTCACTTCGATTACGTTTCCGCCATATTCTTTTAACAAGTCTGGCACGGTTCGATGCGCGATATCGGATAAGGGCAGCAGAAACTTTTGACCTTCAATCCGATGCGTTTGGTGGAATTCATAGAAAAAATCTTTACCTGTCGCTTTCTCTGCAGTGAAGTCGGGTGATAGACCTTTTTCTTCCAACGCTTTTTTGGTTTTTGGACCAATGACCGCTTTTTGTATTCCCGTTAAATGCTCATTCCGGTATCTCAACTCCTCCATTCGCTGCCAAAAAAACCGGACGCTGTTTGCACTGGTGAAAAAAATCCACTCGAACTGCGGTATGTTGTGTATGGCTTCATCCAATGGAGTTGTATCAGCCGGTAATTCAATAGATATCATAGGACACGCCAGTGGGATTCCACCGTATTTCTCGATGAGTTCCGCTGTTTTGGCCTGCTCTTCGAGGTTTCGTGTTATCAATATGCGTTGGCCTGCCAATGCTTCCATTGTTTAACCTTTTCACTAAGGAGATACCCAACCAGGATGTGAAGCGGTATACCGAACTGGCTGAATAAATCCCAGTCTTTTCTCCCCCAATCCGGATGCCAAATGGTTGTCCAGAAAAGTCCACAAATAACACAAATCAGCATGAAACGCAGAAAATCGGTATTAATTTGTTTCCGCAGCCAAATGAGTAAAGGCAGTTCAATGGGAATCCCCAAAAAAGCTGCGTTCCGATGAAAATAAAATAATATTTCAAAATGGTCCCAAGAGAAAAAAGTAAAATGATGATTCTTTGCCGTTTTGTGAAATAAAGGGACAAGCCGCTCGAATCCAACATCCGTTCCCAGCATGGAAAACAGGAGTGAGAGTGACAGGACAATCCCTAAGAACGTGATCATGGGCAGAAGTATCTCTAAAGGATTATAGTCTTTCTTTTTATAGACAAAATAGATGATGGCTGGGATATAAAAAATCGCCAGCATATGAGAAAGGCATGCTAGGCAGTAAAAAGTAATCGCCGGCCATAACGGTTTATTTTGTAACAGACTCTCTTTGGCCTGCCAAAACGCCAGAATAAGAAAAGCGTTGACCCATGCGTAATTTTCCACATGCCCGACAAAGACCAGGAATGAGCCGGAAAGCACATTGACCGCAAGAAAAACTGGATCGCGCCGTATGGCGTACAATGCCTGAAGCGCAACCGCTCCCGCCAGTGATGTACTGAAGGCGATTGCATACCAGGCCTCCACACCAACAGGATGAAGCAGTGTATATACTACATTATGAATTAACACGGCCAACAATGAGCGATAGTAAAGCTGCCAACTTTGTGATTCAATCAGATTGGCCATGTACCAGCCGTCGGCACCGTACCAGGCTTCATTTTCTGCGAATGTAATATAACGAAGAAAAAACAATAACGAAGCGAACAGAAGGGTAATACAAACACGAAGTGCGATATGGGCTGGATGGTAATGTGAATGTTTAATCTTTCTCTCACTTATATTCACGACCAGGGTGATGGAACATCCAAATCCCGCAGAAAAGCCGCCGCATTTTCGGGAAGAGTATTTTCAACATGCGTCCCTTTTCGAGCGTACCAGTCTATAAATCCGGGCGGCACGGGCAGAAACTCCAGATGCCAATGGTAATCTTGATTGATCGTATGATAATACTGCCTGCGCTGATCGAATACAGGCGTAGTATGCAGAACCATCAGGATTTTCCAGTTCGGGACAGCGTATTCCAAGCGCATCGCCGTATCTTTAATCATCGAGGCCAATGATAACAATTGTTCTTTTGAAGTATCGCAAAAATCACAGGAGTGCCACCGGGGGAAAAGATGAACTTCAAACGGATATCTGGAAGCATAGGGACAATAGGTGATGTAATCATCCGCGTTGGTAACAACGCGCTCTTCATCTCCTATTTCCTGCCGCAGCATATCGCAGAACAGGCAGCGTTCTTTGTAATTGAAATAATCTTTGGCCGCATCGAGTTCGTTTTTGGACCCGAGTGGGATAATCGCACTGGCAATCAGCTGAGAATGGGGATGAAGTGATTTGGCGTCCTTACCGCACTGCCATTCACGAAACACAGAGAAAGAACGAAGCCGCTTATCCTTTCTCAAATCCTTTATGCGTTCCTGATAAGCTTGCAGCGTCAATGCATAATGGTATGGACTCATAGAATGCAAAGTATCGTCATGGTTTTCACTTTCGATGATGATTTCATGAGCACCGACTCCCCGTATCAGATCATACATCCCTTTGCCTTCGCGGTCTTCAGCACCTTCAATCCGGTATAAGGCAAACCGATTGGCGATGACCCTAACGGTCTGCTTGCTGCCATTCGGCATGGCTGCATTGACACTCCACAAAATAGTGGCACCAGCCGCTTCCGGTTCGCATAAAACATCGGGAGCGTTGGTTGGCCGTTGATCCGGTGGTATCGCCAGCAGCTGCTCACGCTCGGGCTGCTTGGTTAAGAGTATCCATCCTCCGTGGTGTCCGTCACGCCTTAATTGAGATTCCCAGTTATCCATATTCAATCCAAGAAATAGAATGAGTTGCTTTTTACATTAAACTTCGATGATGGTCTTGCAGACAAGATGTCTGTGCCATAATTTCAGGACTTCTGATCTGCCGGATTGTTATCTGTCACTAATTTGTAGATTAGGCTTAAATTGGTGCCAGGGGAAGTGTCCCGGTTTCGTTCAGGTGTTGCGCTAGTAACAGCCGTTTCACTATTTTTTATTACAAAACCCAGCTCAGGAGTCCTGAATTTTTCCCTATTCACGTCTATATTCTTTAAGAAAGAGATTTGATTATTTCGCATAGATAATAGAATCATGACAGAAGATACAAAGGAGATAAGCCGATGACGAAGTATCGAGTTGGATTGATCGGATGCGGTTGGGTTTCAGGAGAGCATATTGCCGCATATCAAAAAAATCCGTTGACAGATATTGTGGCCCTGACATCGCTAACCAAGGAAGAAGCGGAACAAAAAGCCAAGGAATGCGGTGTGAGCGCCACCTATTATGATAACATCGATGAGATGCTGGAGAAAGCTAAACCGGATATCGTCTCTATCACTTCGCCGCCGAATTACCATGTCGAGCACGCCATCAAAGCCGCCGAGGCAGGCGCCAGCCTGGTGCTGGAGAAACCCATCGGGATGACGATTGATGAAATAAAAAAGCTGGTGGAGTGCATCAAGAAAAACAAGACCAAATCCATCGTCAGCTTTGTTTTGCGCTGGAATCCTCTGTTTTCCATAATCCGTTCCCTGTTGGATGACGGCGCAACAGGAGAACTTTATTACGGTGAGGTGGATTATTATCACGGCATCGGCCCCTGGTACGGTCAGTTTGAATGGAATAAAACCAAAAAAGCAGGCGGCAATTCCCTGCTTTCCGCCGGATGCCATGCTGTGGATGCCTTAGTTTGGTTCATGGGCAGCCGCGTTCAAGAAGTCCACGCCTATTCCATTAAATCCAAAGCCGAAGAATATCAACCCTATGAATACGATCCGACTATTGTGACACTAGTCAAATTTACCGATGGCCGCATCGGTAAAGTGGCCAGCTCCATCGAATGCAAATCACCTTATATGTTCCCCATCTGTTTATTCGGCTCCAATGGAACAATCAAAGAAAACCAACTCTTTTCGGATAAACTTCCAGGGCAGACCGGTTTCGCAACGATTCCGACCATCATGCCGGACAGCGGTGATGTGACTCATCATCCGTTCCAAGGGGAAATCAACCACTTCATCGACTGCCTCGAAAAAGGACAGGATTCAACCGTCCCAATCGAGTACGCCGCACATATCATGGAAATCTGCCTGGCCGCTGAACAATCGGCGGATACCGGACAGACTGTCAAATTACCATTGTAACACAGATAAAAGGATTCAATTATGAAGATTTTGGCCATACACGCACATCCTGACGATGTCGAGTTTCTCGGTGCCGGAACATTATATTTGCTCAGTGAAAAAAAACATGAAATCCATATCGCTTCACTCAGTTCAGGTGATAAAGGTTCTCCGGACAAGCCCTGCGAGGAAGTCATCGTGATCCGGCGGGAAGAAGCCCGGCGGTCCTCGGCAATTATCAGGGCGGCCTATTCCTGCCTGGACTTCGCGGATTTTGAAATTTATGACGACTCACCTTCACGAAAAAGGGTGACGGAATTTATACGCCAGATAAGCCCTGATCTTATTTTGACCGCCTCACCTGGCGATTATCTAACCGATCACGAAAACACCAGCGCCCTGGTGCGCAACGCCGCATTTTTTGCTCCGGTCCGGAATTATGAAACAGGAAAGGCGGCACCGATGGAAAGCATTCCAGCGGTGTATTATATGGATCCGCTCGAGGGAATCGATGTCTTGGGGCAGACAGTAAAACCGGATTTTTGTGTGGATATCACCGAGGCCATGCCGGTCAAAGAAAAAATGCTGTCGTGCCATGAATCCCAACGGGAGTGGTTGCGCAAACATCACGGACTTGATATGTATATCGACGCGATGCGTGACTGGTCAGCCAAAAGGGGCAGCGAATTTGGATGCCAATATGCTGAGGGCTTCCGGCAGCACAAAGGTCATGCATACCCACAGGAAAACATATTGGCGAATTTGTTAAAGCATTCAATCATCACAGGATAAGTGAAACTCACGGATCAAAAAACAAGGAGTCGTCCATGAAAACCAAGCTCGCTTTTACGCTAATCGAATTATTGATCGTCGTAGCGATTATTGGGATTCTGGCAGCAATAGCCGTGCCTAATTTCATGAACGCCCAGCTGCGGGCGAAAATTGCGAGTGTGCAGGGAGAACTGAACTCATTAGGCTCAGCCTGCCAGATGTACCGGCTGGATTACAATCGTTTCCCTGAACCGATTCGTCCCCGCCGATGGAACACCTATGATCACACTGGAACCTTGACAGAATTGACGACCCCTGTTTCCTATATCGCCAATGTGGATATGGACGATCCGTTTGTAGACCGGCGCATCTGGACATCCTGGGCGGAGGACCACGCCCATCCCGCTTATGTATACGTCTATTTCCGAGGTAATTGGGGGAAATCAACCTCCGGTGGCGCGCCATCCAGATATGGCACAACCGTAGAAGGAATGCCGGATGCCATCGTCATGTCTTCCGTCGGTCCCTACGGAGAAAACAGCGGCGGTGCATGGTGGGTACTAGATAGGCATTTTCTAGGCGGGTACAGAAGCGGTTCGGTCTATCACGCAACCAACGGCCTACACAGCCGCGGATCAATAATCCACGTAGAAGGCGAAGCCCCCAAACCAAACTAAAAAGGTAGCGCATGCGTCCCGCCTGTGCCGTTCACGCTTGCGTTTTTAGAACCCCGCCCCCGCCCC
>CAZXSQ010000372.1:0-7111 GCA_964643335.1 uncultured bacterium | reverse complement strand
TTGCAGCTTGACATGTAAGTATATAAATGTTAGGTGAATTTAGCACTCTACAGTATAAGTGCTGTTTATGTATTTTTATACCAAATTTTAAATTAAAACTGTTTGAAATAGAAATTTTATTTGTGATGAGAAAATCATGGATTTCATGTTAAAACATGAAGGGATAATACGATTAGCAGCATTTATCTCAATTTTTGTTGCAATGGCCTTGGCTGAACGATTGATCCCCCGCCGAAAAATGAAGTTACCCAGAGCCGGACGATGGTTCAGTAATGTAATAATGGCTTTTTTGAATACCTTTGTGTTAAGAATTGTATTCAGCGTTGCCGCCTTTGGAATGGCTTCAATTGCTCAACAAAAAAATTGGGGATTGCTCAATACCATCGAATTGGCTTTTATTTTAAAAATTCTAGTGGCGTTTATGGTGATGGATTTTGCCATTTATTTGCAGCATGTATTATTTCATGCCGTGCCCAATCTTTGGCGTTTGCATATGGTTCATCATACCGATATGGATTTTGATGTTACAACCGGCATACGCTTTCACCCTTTTGAAATAGTGATCTCAATGGGAATTAAGATTGGCGTTGTGGCTGCGTTGGGACCCCCGCCAATTGCCGTTTTGATTTTTGAGGTGGTTTTAAATGGGACATCCATGTTCAATCACAGTAATTTGTATATACCTGAAAAAGTAGATAAATATGTCCGATTATTGGTGGTTACCCCGGATATGCATCGCGTGCATCATTCGATCCATATGGATGAAACCAATAGCAACTACGGATTCAACCTTCCGTGGTGGGATCGCATTTTGGCCACCTATCGCGCTCAGCCGAGAGAGGGCCATCAGAACATGGAGATAGGCGTTAGCGAGTACAGAAACGCAGAGAAATTATTCCTTCATCGGCTTTTAATTTTACCTTTCTTTAAGCAAAAGAATTAATCCTGCAATTTTGTTCTTACCTTGAAACGTATATCATTTTTTTACTGTATTCGTTTTTTTGCGGATTGATTGCTTGACATGACGCCTTCGGATATGAGACAATTCGTTGAATATCTTAAAAAAAGGTGAAATATGACAATAAAACGAATGGTTTTCTTTCTGGCAGCAATACTGTTTTGTGTGAACCTGGGGATTTATGCCTGCACAACATTTACTCTCAACGATAATGGTCATATGGTGTATGGGCGGAATCTGGATTGGTATGCCGGTTCGGGTTTAATTATAGTGAATCAGCGTAATGTCTCTAAAAAAGCGATAGTGATTCCGCGAACCGAGCGAGAAGTGAATCCAGCCATCTGGGTATCGAAATATGGCAGTGTCACTTTCAATGGACTTGCGCGTGAATTCCCCATGGGAGGAATCAACGAAGCAGGATTGGTAGTCGATACCATGTGGTTGAATGAAACCAAATATCTAGACGCTGATGCACGGTCCGAAATGGATATTATGCAATGGATCCAATACCTGTTGGATACCTGTAAGACGATAGACGATGTAATAGACGTGCAATCCAATGTGCGCGTTTCACATGACTGCGTAATCCCATCACATTTTCTGATAGCCGATAAAAATGGTAAAACTGCGGCTATCGAGTTTCTGGGCGGCGAACTGGTTATCCACTCAGGAAGTTCTCTTCACCATGCAATATTGACCAACAATACATACACCGAATCGGCCAAATACTTGAAACAGCATAGATGCTTCGGCGGTAATAAAGAAATCCAACAAGGAGAAGCATCTCTAGATCGTTTTGTGCGTGCAGCAAATATGGTAAAAGAATTTACAACGCAAAAGAAAGAACTAATCCCTTACGCGTTTGATATTCTGCATGATGTCAATCAGGGTTATGATTTGGATCAACATTCCACCATGTGGAGTATTGTCTGCGACATCACGAATATGCAGATCCACTACCGCACCCACGCAATCGCAAAATTCGCAATATCAACTTAATGAAACTTGATTTCTCCTGCGGAAAACCGGTGAAAGTTTGGGATATACAAAACACATGGGAAGGAAATATTACAAACAAATCAGTAGCCTATTCAAACACTTTAAACCGGGAAATAATAATAAAAGGAGTTACTCACCCCGCCATAAAACAAAGGTTGGGCGACTTCAGCCATTTCATTGATCCTTTGTCTGTGTACCCAGAAAATTTCACATCTTGTAAAGAATAGAATTCCTTCATGATGAAATTCTGAAATAGTTGATACTTATACCTTCACATAAAAATTTAACGAAAATTTCATTATATTTTTATTAAACCCTCCTATAAAACGAAAAAAAATTTGATATTATAAAGATGGATATATATCTATATAAGTTTGTTGAGATTTTATTCTCATTATGAAAGGAGAGGAAAGATGGACAAAAAGTTGGTTTTAGTTATCGTTGTTATTTGTGCGGCCGGCCTGTGCGCCAGTTTCGGTTGGGCGCAGGGGACGACAGAGAAGCATGTGACCATTTCAACCAGAAGCCCTGGTGAGTACTCACTAAATATTGACAGTAACACACAAGGGCCTGCACCCGGTGATATCGCTATGCAGATTTTACTGCAGGATAATGGCGTAAGCGCCCGGGTGGTTCCGGATGTGCTTTTTTACGATGTCTTCGGCGAATCGTATGAAGACGAGGCGGGTGAAATTGTCCCTGTCGATCTGGTAATTCTGTCAGGCAGCAGCGGTTCGAGTGATGTGCCTGATGTGAGTCAATTATTTGAGTTGAATATCCCCATCGTTATGGGAGAACATGTTTGCCTGGCTCAAGAAGATAAACCGGGAAGCATCAAAATGTATCAAAATGGCGCACATACCGATTTTCGCACTACTGATATTCGAATGATTCGCATCGTCAACACAGATCATCCAATCACCCAAGGGATTGAGACCGATGCTGATGGTTTTGTACAGGTCTTTCGGGATCCTTTCCCAAATGAAGGTGTTTTCAATGGATGGATGTCGACTCAACCACAAAAAATTGTGGCCAATGAAGGTTTGTACGATAACCGCGTTTGCTTAGCCGATCCCGCGCAGAAGGCTCCGGGAACGGTTGTCCTTGCTGAGGTTCCCCCTGAATTTGCGCCCTCGCCGGAAATGACAGCATGCCTGGCGGTTATTGAAGAAGGAGCAGAACTAGCTGATGGATCAACCGCGCCAGCCCGCATGGTTCATTGGCTTACGAACGAAGAAGGATCTGGCGGACCTCACCGGAATTTCTTGGCTCTTAATCAAACAGGCCGGGAATTATTTGTTCGAGCTTGCCGATGGGCTATGGGATTGGAACCTGCAACAGATGTCGTGGATTTTTCGATTCATTAATATCATAGTTGATTGATAGTAAAAATGGATAAAAGGCGAGGTGAACTTTCCACTTCGCCTTTTCTTTTATTGGCAGCAATATGTTTAGATTGTAAGAATTGAACGTAACACATTATGGACCAAAGCGGTCAATATCGCCGTCACTGTTTAATCCATTGGACGTATCAAAAACAATGATGGTTCCCGAACCACCCATCCCGGTATCTGGTTCGTAATCCATATCTGGGCCAGCGCCGTGAAGAACCCACCGGCCGAGTCTGTTTTTTTCATCCGGCAGCAGGTCGAAGCGATTGGCGTTCTTTTTGGCGTTGTCGGCCACTTCCGGATCCCAAAACGGATAGGCTCGTTCCAAAACATCGGCATAGACTTTTGAAAGAAACGGATCAATCGGAACGCTGCTCATATAAGGTACTGGCGATGTAAGTTTTGCCAAGCGGGCAAACCGCATGTAAGCGGCTGTATTTGGAGTGGGGGGATACATATTGTTATCCAGCCGGTAAGATTCGATGGCCGTGGCTAAGGAACGATGATCCGCTTGAGTACCGGCTACTTTTGTCCGGATTTGGGCGTTCATGAAATTGGGTACGGCGATTGCGGCCAAAATACCGATGATGGCTACAACAATGAGTAGTTCGATCAACGTGAAAGCTTGGATGTCTCTGCGCATAACATTTCCTCATTTTTACTTACTTAACCATATTATTTATCTAAAGGTAAAATCTCAACTTTTCTGAATTCAACCGGATGGCTTTCCGCTTGCAGAGATATGTATCCTTCCTTTAGTAATTTGCCATCATTATCGTTCATCAATCGCAAAGCGTCCTTATCGTTTTCATCCAACTGTGGTTTTTCATATTCCAAAACCAATTCACCATTGACATAATGTTTAATGGCGCCGCTTCCGTGTACTTCCACCTCTGCGGTTACCCATTGATCACCGTGATAGGTTTTTGAGTTGGATTGGTTGCAATGTTGTGTGACGAGTTTGCCGTCCATAACAATATGCGTACCTGGGGAGCAGACATTTGCAGTCGGCCGCTTCCCTTTTCCACTGCCTCCAAGCAGCTGTGCTTCGATGGATACCGGAAAATCCTGATCCTTCCGCATGGTTTCGGGTGGCTGGCAGTGGAGCATGATTCCACTGTTACGGAACGCCCAACCTGGGCCGTCTGGAGTTTGTTCTCCGACAAAACGGTATTCCACTCGAATCTTGTAATGTGAGAAACTTTTCTCGTAGAAGATATGGCCAAATTTGTTATCGAATTTTTCGTATTGGTCATAACACACTTTCATCACACCGTCTTCAACTCGGAACGTATTGCCAAAATTCTCACCCAATTCATAACCTTTGATTTTTGGAACCCATCCATTGAGATTCTTGCCATTAAAAAGAGTTATCCATTCCTCATTGTTTTCTGAAGCTGAAGCGGCAGTAGTCAGCATAATCAATAACAATATATAAAATGTACATATGCGAGAAATGGTTTTTGTGGTTTTTAGCATTATTTTACACTCCTCTTTTTTGAAGTTATCCTATAAAAATATATCTCATTCAATTGTACACACAGAACCGATGAAAAAATAGTCTATAGCATGTAAAGTCGGTTCGTATGTAGGGGCGGTTCGCGAACCGCCCCTACGCGCGAACAACCTCATGGGCGGTTCGCGAATCGTCCCTACGGGATAATTATCAGCTTTCGAAGTAGACACCATCCTTTTCCAGGGTTTCTCTTAATTCATTGTAGGGCAGTTCGCTGGTATTGCAGGAATGTTTTGCGCATAGAGCTGCTGCTGTGCCGGATGCCTGGCCTTGTCCCATCGAGCATACTGTATTGCGGGTGGACATATGAGCGCGATGATCGGATGTGATCAACATGCCGGATACTAAAAGGTTATCGATTCCGGCGACACGCAGTGCGCGATAGGGAACTCCATACGTTCCGCCGTTTTTGATCTGCAGGCGTGGGGCGGAATCATGAAATCCGTATACCATCACGTCGTCTTCGAAATGGCGTGCTTCGATTACGTCTTCGTGAGTGATGTCATAATCGCAGGTGATCAATCGTCCTCGGCGAATGTTGAGAGAGGGGCTGGTGCGGGCAATAAAGGCTTTTTCACAACCGGGGATGTATTTCTTGAAAATCTTGATAGCTTTCGCCTGGCGTTTTCTTAGTTCGAGTTCCGCTTTCGCTAAGGCGTCGCGGTCGGTGGGGCTGACCGGCATCTTCAAGTTTAATTTGATGAACATCAGATAATTGTCGTGTACGGTGGTCGGGGTGGTGGACATGCCGATCTTTCGGGCTTCCTTCGCAAAGCCTTCCGGTAAGTTTACTGAGCGCCCACTTAGACGCACGATTTGCCCAGTTTCACCGCTGCGCAGGCCTTCACAATATTGTTGCACGGCATCGTGTGATTTAAGAAACTCGTAATACTTGTCGATGCTGATGTTCGCAATACCAATGCTGTTGCAAACGGGGTAATCGTTTGGTTCGCTGTATTTCGCTCCAGCAAAAGCGGAAAGGTCACCGTAAGCAGTGCAGTCAACAAAGGCTTTCGCCATAATTGCTTCACGTCCGGAAACGCTTTCGGTGATGACGCCTTTTATTTGTGAACCTTCCATGATGGCGCCCGTCAAAAGCGTATTGACGGCGGTGAAGACGCCCGCTTCATCCAGCATTTCGAATGTGACCAGTTTGTACATTTCTGTATCGATGGCTGTGCAGACGGAATCGTAATCATAGCCGATGCTCATTTCGGCGTGACCGGTTGTAGCCCCAATGTCTTTCAGCCGATCTATTATTTCTTGAGGGATGCCTTTTACCACCTGCCGTTGTTCCACTCCTGGGAAAGCCTTCCACAAATTGTAGAAACTATGCAGCGCTGTCCCGCCTTCAGTAATGGTTCCGCCGGGATACCCTTTTTTCTCGATCAACATCGTTTTCACGCCTTGGCGCGCTGCTGCCAGTGCGGCCACTACACCAGCTGTACCACCACCGGCAATGACGACATCAAATTTGCGCACCGGTAATTTCTTTGAAGGCTCGATGTAAAAATTACCGATTGCCTTTTCTGCTTTTTTTTCTTTAGCAAAAACAGTCTGTGATCCAAGCCCAAGGACAGCCACACTTTTAGCAAAATCACGGCGTTTCATGAGAGTTTCCCCCTTCATGTATCGATTCATGCGGAGTTTAGCATATTTGATTGGGATGTTGCAATGGATGCAGAGAGTGGGGTTAAAAACACTTCACGGCTGATAAGGGGATACTTGAATCTCATCTTCTCGGAGCCGGGCTTGTGCCATGTCATAACCCAGTTGCATTCGCATAAGATGATCGGCTTGGGGGCCAAAGGCTTTCTCGATGCGTATTGCCATCTCTGCGGATAGACTGGCCTTTTCATTGAGCAGTTTGGATAAGGTTGAGCGGGCTACACCGAGGATCTGGGCTGCGCTGGTTACATCCAGTTCCAAAGCATCAAGCACTTCGTCTCGAATGATGCGGCCGGGGTGGGGCGGATTTTTCATGGGCATAACCTGACTCCTGCTAGTGATAGTCTATGTAATCGAGATCGAAGGCATCCCCATCATGAAAGCGAAAAGTCAATCTAAAGTTACCGCTAAACTATTAAAGTACATAAACTATTTAACCAGAAGTACTTGAAACAATTTCCCCGTCCTTGGCGTAATCGTAAATGAACGATTCTCCTTTATCCCATTCATCTGGGGTCATGGCGACTGCTTCAATTGGAGCGAATATTTCGTAGATGGCTTCTGAAAGAATATCGATCC
>CAZXSQ010000371.1:0-7132 GCA_964643335.1 uncultured bacterium | reverse complement strand
CTTTTAGCCGCTGCGATAAAACCGTTAACGGTGTCACTGATAAAGGTCAAATCTCGTTTCGGTGTCAATGATCCCAAATACAAATAGGGCTCATCAGTAAGTGCCTGAGTGATGATAGTGGGTACAATCGCGCGTCCTGACTGGCGCGGCCCGTACGTATTGAAAGGCCGAATTGTTACAACCGGGAGATTGAATGAACAATAGTAACTTTCCACAGCCTTGTCTGCACCGATTTTGGAGGCGGAATAGGGGGACTGAGCCTGGAGTGGATGATCTTCGGAAATCGGAACAGACAACGCCGTTCCGTAACATTCACTGGTTGATGTGCAAATTAACCGTGAGACTTCTTCCCGGCGGCAGGCTTCGAGAACATTGAGTGTTCCCATCACATTCGTTTGAAAAAATACCCCCGGTGCCGAATAGGAATAAGGAATCGAAATCAAGGCGGCCAGGTGAAAAACAATAGTTTTACCTTTGACGATATTGCGCATAAAATGAGCAGCATTGATGTCGCCGGAAATAACTTCAATAGATTCAAGCATTTCTTTTTGCAGAAACTCCAAGTTTCCCCAATGCGGCCTTGAATCGTAATGAATCAGCGCAGTCACTTTAGCACATTGAGGGACAAGAGCCTCAACCAAATGCGACCCGATAAATCCACCCGCCCCGATTACAAGCACATTCTCGTTTTTCAAGGTATTCATGAGAGAACCATAATAAAAAATGACGTTGTATAATGAAATGTTATAGAACAAATACTATCCATAAACAATGCGCATACTTATGTTATACGCATTAAAAACTACAAACAAACGGCATGTACTAAAATGTCTTGAAAATTAATAAGAATTTACTGTTTGCACTTGAAGAAATTTCAAGATAAGAAAAAATAAGAAAAATAATATCAAAAAAGAAAATTGAGATCAGCTCAGCAAGAATTCCAGAAGTGATTTATGTCGAGAAAAAACAAGAAGAAAAATAAATCAAATAAAGAAAAATGGAATGCGGGCGTTACTGAACAATCGGTCTGTGAGGCAATAAATCAACAAAATTCCAAAAAAGCACTGGATTTGGCCAAAATTTTTGTGAAAGAAAATCCAGGAAAAAGGGCTGAATCTCTATTGGCCCAAAGTTATGAATTACGTATTAAACAGCTGAAAGAGTCAGGATTGGTAGAAGATGCCAAACAACTTATCCTTGTAGCAAAAAGCAAATGTTCTGATTACAAAGATCGATTTGATTCGATTCAAAAAGAAACATTTCAATATCCTTTATCTTTACAGGATATCTCTCAAATCATTACGCTTCTGAATTCCAACACCTGCAATGAGGAAACACGGGATCGATTGAATGAAATACTGAAAACAAAACTCGCAGCTCCATCCGATTTATTAGAATGTCCAGAATTACCTGTAGATTCTTCCCTAAAACAAGAAGGGTTTATCATCAAATCTGCATTGGAAGCGGTGGCGGGTGATTTCGATGAAGATGTACGGAAGCAACGGGTGGAGATGCTATCGAAAGTATCTCGGCGGTCTCCTCTTGCGCCTTGGTGTTTTTTTATCCGTGCTTTGGACGCCTATCACTGCTCAAATGACGCCGACTGTAAAACCTTTCTGTCCAGAATCCCTGACGGTTCCACACTGACACCTGCAAAATTGTTATTGCAAAGCAAACTTGATCAAAATAGTAAACCGGAAGGATTATCCTCACGCCCCACCCGTACTCTCTGGAAAACCCTCACTCCTGATTCACCTCGTCATATGTGGCGAAATTTTGTAAATACAGCGGCATCCAGAAATAAAAAGGCTATCCGGGAAAAAATTAAAACGCTGCTTCAATCGGATTGGATTACTACCCCCATAATCTTGCGAGAAGTCATCCGTTCTATCCTGCAAAAACTAAATAATTACGAGATGCTCGAAAATGAATTCTTGGATATTTTAAAAAATAAATTGGAGTTCTATTATGGTGCAAAGACAGACGCACTGTTCTATCTAGATATAGCAAACTCAATGGGAGATGGTTTCCCAGAAGATAAACTTGATGGACTAGAATTATTCCTTGATCACTGGGAAGGTATTCTGTCTGAAAAAGAGGAAGCAGCCATATGTGCAAAAGCAGGCGAACATGCCATGCAAGAGGAATCTTTTCCCCCCTCTCCCTTTGCTTTCCTATTCTCTCGAAGAAAAAAGAATCATTCCAACTCGATCCGTTTATACAAAAGAGCCTGCCAGTTGCATCCTCACCCTGATTATTTTCAACCGTTGGTTTCATTGATGAAAAAGAATGATGAAAAACCAACGGTGATTGAAAAGATACTTGTGAAGTGGCGGAGGGTATGTCCCAACGACTGCATTCCTCTGATATATATGTTTGAAGCCGCGGAGGATCGGGGAGCTTTACAGAAAGCATTAAATTATCTGGAAGAAGCTGAACAATTGGATCCTTTGAACGCAACTGTAAGACATGCCAGAGAGCGGCTCGTCTGGCATATGATCGTAAAACATCTAAAACAGAGAAAATATCATTTGGTGGAAAAAGATTTAAAGCAAGTTAATTTCAATGAAATGACTCCATCAAAAAAATCGTTCTTTGAAGGTATCAAACGGTTTCTCACAATTCTTCGGGATGAATATAAGCCTGGAACCGAAACTTATTCCCTTTATGATGCATTATTGTTCCGTCACCTAGATCTTGTTGGCTCGTTTGAACTAACAGCTCGTCTTGATCAAATTGCTCCTCTCCCCGAGCTGGACAGTGAAGAAAAATTCGGAGAATTTTATAGTTTAAAGGACTTATGCTTAGCCCTGAAAGAACCATTAAAAATTAGTAAAAAATGGTATAATCAGATACCAAAATGGATATACAAACTTGAATCAATTTCCGAGGAGCTCTTACTTCGGATTTCAAGCCGAATTTTGATAGAAGAATTATCTTTCGTTGTAATTGCAGCAACGGCCAGAGGATTGAATCTTGACAGTCCTAAACTCCCCGAATTTCTCTATTATAGAGCACTGGCTTTGTGGGAGGACAGCCATCGTTACACAATAGATGTTGAGCGTTGTCTACGAGCTGTTATTACTCTTTGCCGAGCGAAAGGAAATTATGATTTGGAACGACAGGCGGTTGATAGTTTAAAAAGCGTTCAAGAAACAATGTATGATTTCTTCTTTGAGCCTGATCAAGTCCCTAAAATTGAAATGCCTGATTATGAAATTAAACAGGTCATTCAGGAAGAAAAAGACCGTACTGCTCCAAAATCAAAAAGAAAAACAAAACATAAAGTAAAAAAGAAACAACCGGCACAAAAAAGCGTATCAGAAGTAAAAACCAATTTAGAAAACAACCGCGAATTAAATAAAAAAGAAGAGGAAGAAATACCGATTGAAGATATGAAAAATACACAACAAGAATTGTTGTGGTAACCGATTAATCCCGGAGGTGAATACGTGTTAGATCCTTATCAAATTTTGGGCATTGATCCGGATCAATCTACCGACGAATCTATCCGGAAAGCCTATGTGGAAGCACTGCGTCACCATCCACCGGATCGTGATCCAGATCGTTTTGAAAAAATCCGTTCTGCTTATGAACAAATCAAACATGAACAAGATCGGATTCATATTAAATTATTTGGTTTAAAACGAACCGAATCCTTTATCGAATGGCTGCCTGAAAGCCATGAACGGCCTCGGGCTGGAGCCGAAAAATGGCTGGCCATGATCAAAGAAGAAGCAAAAAGAAGTTCATCACAAAATTCTTAATAGAAAGCAAAAAAAAGAAATAGTTTCTAATCAATATGGACAATCAATACAATCAACAAACAAATAACTTTTCTAACAATAAATTTGATGAAATGGCATTTTCGGAAGAACTCGTACACCAGGCCATAGATTTTCTTAAACATTTGCAGCAGCCAGAAGCATGCCCAGAAGGAGTTGTGCTCCCAAAAGATGAACTTGCCGGTCCAGATTTGTATACTTTGCTGGAATCGTTAATCTCTTTGCGTTCAGAGATATCCCTGCAAGGGCGCAGTTTTCATCAACTGGAACAAACATTAAAGCAATTCATGGAGTCGATCCAACTTCCAAAAGACAGAGAAGATGATTTGCTCTCAATTGATCAACGTTTGGAGGAAATAAGATCTTCAATACAATCCCAGTCTCGTCAATCTTTGCAAACTGAACGAAAAGCAGGGCAGGAAGAGGGCCGGCGCGAAACCTTTACAAAATTGATCGAACCTTTACTTGACACACATGATCAACTTCGGCGGCTGGAAGAGCAAAACCTTCGCCGTATTCAACAAAGCAGAAGCTGGCTTTCTTTTATCTTCAAAAAGGATCGTAACCAGGAATTTCTTCAACTTGTTACACTGAGTCTAAAAAAAATGAATCAACGATTGAACACTTTGAATGTTATACCGGTTGCTCGATATGGAATGGAGTTCGATCCTTCCACAATGAAGGCAATTGAAACTGAAGTGACAGATACAGCTACAGGCAACCAGGTGATAGAAATCTACCGTCAAGGCTATATCCATGAAGAACAGGTAATTCGTTTTGCTGAAGTCAAAGTCGCATTAAATCAATCAGAATTTAACAAATAATAAACTTTTTAAAAATAGCGGGGAATACATGATGGATTATTCAGATAGTATTGTTGGAATCGATTTAGGAACCACCAATTCTCTTATCGCTGTTTACAAAGATAATAAAGTAAATATTATCGAAATCGACGGCAGTTCTTTATTGCCTTCATACGTTGGTTTGTCTCCTTCTAATGAGTTATTGGTTGGCCATCCGGCTCGAAATCAATATGTCCTATTCCCGGATAAAACTATAAAATCCATCAAACGGATGATGGGAGGAACAGAAAAAATAGTATTAGGAGATCATTCTTTCCTGCCGGAAGAAGTCTCTGCTCTTATTCTTGGGCATTTAAAAAAGCAGGTAGAAGATCAATTAGGCCATCCCATTCAGAGGGCGGTCGTCACCGTTCCTGCTTATTTTAATGATGTCCAGCGTCAAGCAACACGAACCGCTGGTGAAATCGCAGGATTGGAAGTCGTTCGGATCGTCAATGAACCCACTGCCGCTTCTCTGGCTTTTCGAAATTCAGTCTTGGAAAAAAAGGACACTCATGGACACTCAGTTGTATACGATTTGGGTGGAGGAACTTTTGACGTTTCTATTGTTCGGGAAGAAGGAGATGTCACTGAGGTACTCGCCAGCAGAGGGGATACTCGATTAGGGGGCGACGACTTCGACCGTTTGATAGTGGACTTCTTTCTCTCCCACATACAACAGAACCATCAAATCGATTTGCGTGAGGACAAACGGGCAATGAGCCGGTTGGTACACGCTGCCGAACAGGCCAAAATCGAGTTAAGTGCCCATCCTTTTGTTCATGTGGTCGAAGAAGATTTAACCGATTCACCTGGAAAACCGGTTCACCTGGACCTCGAATTAACCCGTGACCAATATGAAAACATGATTCGTTCAATGGTTGATCGTACCATGAACTGTGTCCAACAGGCATTACATGATGCGAACTTGACTCCATCGCAAATCAATAATGTTTTACTCGTTGGTGGATCGACCCGCACTCCGTTAGTACAATCTACATTGCAGGAATATTTTAAGAAGGAACCACGTTCTGAAATCCATCCGGATCTGTGTGTGGTTATGGGAGCCGCCCTGCTGGCCGCTCGTATTCAAGGTTTAGAAGTGGACCAGATCCTTGTAGATATCACTCCATACACTTTCGGAATCGCTGCTATCGGTATTGGAAGCAATGGACTACCGACTCCTAATTATTTTGCTTCTATCATACCGAGAAACACACCTTTGCCTGTTACCCGCTCAAAAGAATTTGAAACGGCTTATGATTACCAGAAAATCGTGGAAATCGATATTTATCAAGGCGAAAATGAAGATATTCGATACAATACCAATGTAGGAAAATTTCGTGTCGAAGGACTTTCAAATGTGCCCGCCGGTAACATCGTTATCGGACGTATGTCTCTCGATCTCAATGGAATTTTGACTGTGACGGCGATGGAAAAAAGTACAGGTTTGCAAAAATCGATTACAATCGAAGGCGCCTATAAACCAAAAACTGCTGAAGAAATATCGGAAGCACGTTCACGATTGGGTGATATGATTCCTGAAACTCAAACTGATGAGAAAATCGTTCATCTTCATCCGACTGAATCCACTGATTTGCCAGAAATACATAAAGATATATTAAGACGAGCTCGTGAATCCTTTGAAGAAATGCATCCGGATGATCGGGAAGAGGCAGAAGACCTTTGCAACCAAATCGAAGAACTAGCAGCCGATGGACAGGATTACAACGAACAACTCAACGAATTGCAGGAACTCCTTTACTTCATCGGAGCCTGATAATATGAATACCTTGAACTTATTTAATTCTTACAATTCAACTAAATTGAAATGTCCTACCTGTGGCCTGAAATTTCATGACCAAATGCATTGCCGGCGCTGCAACACGGACCTTACTTTCTTAATGAAAACTGCTTCCTGCGCCTGGAAGTTAAGAGATCATGCCCGCCGATTGATTTTGCAAGGAAAATACCAAGACGCTTACAATCTGGTCTGCAAAGCCCAAAAGATTCACAATACCCCCTATGGTGAATTAATATTAAAGTTTACTGTACATGCTACACAAAAATGACAATCATTCCACGCTGAAAAATAGTTTTCTTTTATCATTCAACGATAATATAAAATGGGCAAAATAAGTGGTATAATTAGTCTGAAGGTCAAGACTATGAAACAAATAGCTATTCTTCTCACAGCAGGGATCATAACAGTATGGCTGATGGGTTGTGCGGGAACTTCTCATCGTTCTGGTGCTCACACTTCGAGTTACTCACCTGCAGCCTCCGGGATTCCATCGGTTCCCTATACAAGCGGTTCATCAATAAGTAACCGGGGAAAACGGTATGCCTATGATCCTCGATTAATGTCCCCACCTCTTTATCATTCTCCAAAAATAGACTTATTTTACCGTCCGGCGAAGGATGAAAATGAAGAATTCAAGTATTCGGCATTGGAAGAATACAACCGTTACATCGAAGCGCACGATAAACCAGAATATGCAACGG
>CAZXSQ010000370.1:6358-7142 GCA_964643335.1 uncultured bacterium | reverse complement strand
TGGGGCTGTGCCTTGGTTCTTCCACTGTCACCTCTTCGTTGATAGAAAAGCAAAACGGAGAACCGAAGCTCGTTTCCTCGACGATTCAATCCCATTACGGTGATCCACGGCAATGCATGGAAGACCTTATCAGGAACACATACAATCATCCACTCCGCTCATGCGCCATTGTTTACAATACACCTTCTTCAAATGGGTATACTCATGTTCTTTCCAAACCTGAAGCGATTGAGCAGGCTTATGCTTATGTAACTAAAGGATTGAAACCGTTCGATGCCGTCGTGACAGCTGGCGGTGAAACCTTGATGGTTTATCTGATCGATTCACAAGGTCACATTTGCGGCGTCCATTCCGGCAATAAATGTGCCGCCGGAACCGGCGAGTTTTTCTTGCAGCAAATCCGGCGAATGAACCTTTCCATTGAAGAGGCCATGCAATTAGCGGAGACAGAAAGCAATCCTTACCGGGTATCCAAACGCTGTTCGGTTTTTTGCAAAAGCGACTGCACTCACGCCTTGAACAAAGGGACGCCGAAAAGCCGGATCATAGCCGGACTGTGTGAAATGATCGCATCCAAGATTGCGGATTTGCTTAAACCATGTGATGTCCATCGTATTCTTTTTGTGGGCGGTGTTTCACAAAATCAGATTGTCATTCGATATTTACAGCAAGAATTTCCTGAACTGATGGTTCCGGATGAGGCGCCGTTTTTCGAAGCGCTGGGAGCAGGAATTTGGGCGGCCAATAATCCTGTGTTGGATTCGATTTCAATCACAAATATATT
>CAZXSQ010000370.1:0-6348 GCA_964643335.1 uncultured bacterium | reverse complement strand
ATTTGGCAAGCCTCGATCATCCTTTGGTATTTTTTCTCCATTATCCCAACATGAATCGCTGGTCACGTTCATGGATGGCTCCAAGCAAAAAGTTTCCGCCGGGGATGAGTGTATTATAGGATTGGATGTTGGTTCCACGACAACGAAATCCGTGCTGCTGCGTCTTTCGGATAATGCCGTTGTGGCATCGGTCTACTTGCGAACGAATGGCGATCCCGCCGGCGCTTCCAGAAAATGCTATGCCGAACTGGCTGAACAGATTGGCTCGACACCAATCAATATATTAGGACTTGGTACCACCGGCTCCGGCCGGTTGATCGCTGGAATTCATGCGCAGACCAAGCTCGTCATTAATGAAATCATCTCACACGCCACTGCGGCCCGCTTCATTGATCCGGCAGTGGACACCGTGTTTGAAATCGGCGGTCAAGACGCTAAATACACCTACCTTGTCAACGCCGTAGCAACTGACTATGCCATGAACGAAGCGTGTTCAGCCGGAACCGGATCGTTTATCGAAGAATCAACGGGTGAACATTTAAAAATCAATTTTTACGATATCGCTGGCATGGCTTTGAAGGCTACTCAACCTTTGAACTTCAGTGATGAATGTTCGGCTTTCATCGCTGGCGACATCAACAAAGCGGTTCAGGACGGTTTCGGCCGTGAAGATATTGTTGCTGGAATTATTTACTCCATCTGTATGAATTATCTGAACCGGGTAAAACAAACACGCCCGGTCGGAAAAAAGATTCTTATGCAGGGCGGCGTCTGTTATAACAAGGCGGTTCCGCTGGCGATGGCTGGGCTGACAGGCAAGCACATCATCGTTCCACCCGAGCCCGGGTTGATGGGAGCGCTGGGGGTGGCTTTGGAAGTGAAAAAGAGGATGGAATTAGGGCTGGTGGAACCGGAGACTTTCTCACTGGATACATTAGCCACTCGAGAAATCAACTCCAAAGAACCATTTATATGCAAAGGCGGTAAAGAAAAATGTGATCGTGGCTGTGAAATCTCGCGCCTGGTTGTGGAAGGGAAAATATATCCCTTCGGTGGAATCTGCCGGAAATATGAAAACTTGTTCATGAACCGCCACTTTGAAGCAAAGCTATTCGATCATGTGGCTCAGCGCACCGCCCTATTGTATGAATCAGAAAACAAACTGTTAAATGATATCGACAGTAAGCGATTGAAGATCGGGATCAACAAATCGTTCTTTACCAATACGTTTTTTCCACTTTATAATACCTTTTTCCAAAGTATCGGCTGTGAAGTGATCACACCGGATTTGGTAGAAGAAGAAACGGATATCAAACCTGGTTCCGCTTTTTGCTATCCGTTGGAAGCCTCTCATGCTACTTTTTCAAATCTGGTTCAAAAGAAACCGGATTATTATTTCATGCCACTGGTTCACAAATTGGAAAACCGGGGGAACGGTGAGCATGCCAAAACCTGCGTTTTTGTGCAGGCCGAAACTTCCTGCCTCAAGGCCGCTTTCACAAAGCATATTGATAAATCTCGAATACTCAGCCCACTTCTGGATTTTTCAGAGGGGTGGAGCGGGGTTGAATCAACGTTTGTTTCATTGGCCAAAAGCCTTGGAGTCCGTGCCAAAAAAGCCCGCTCTGTTTTTCAAATAGCTGTTAGTAAACAGGAACATTTTTATCAAGAAAACAAAAAGATCGGAAACGAAGTTCTTTTGCAATTGGAAAAAGATCCGTCCAGTTTTGCCGTGGTCTTGTTTGGCCGCCCGTACAATGCCTTAAACGATTGGTTAAATATGGGAATCCCACACAAAGTTGCAACTCAGGGAATCCACATCATTCCCTATGACGCGATACCTTTCCATAATCAACCAAAAAACACCGGTATGTATTGGGGAATCGGACATGATCTTCTGCAGTGTACTCAATATGTGAAAAACCACCCTCAATTATTCGGTATATTTGTGACCAACTTCAGCTGCGGTCCGGATTCGTTCCTGCTGGGGTATTTCCGCGATTTAATGGGAAATAAACCTTCATTAACATTGGAACTGGACAGCCACACCGCAGATGTCGGCATCATTACCCGCATTGAAGCTTTTTTGGACATTGTACGAGGGTACCGGGAGCAGCATCTTGAGCAGTTTGATACGCAATCTTCACAAGACTTTACACCCGCGTATATTCAATACCGGAACGAAAGAACTGAAGTGGTGACATCCAGTAATGAGTCGATTTCTCTTAAGGATCCGCGCATACATGTGCTTATTCCGGAAATGGGACAATTTCGCTCAAATGGCCTGGCTTCTGTTCTACGGCGCTACGGGGTGCGCGCATCGATGCTGCCGGCCGATGGTCCGGCATTGAAAAAAGGAAGGATGTGCGGCACCTGTAAAGAATGCCTTCCTTTTCAGCTCACGTCGGGGAGTTTGTTGGAATACTTGGACACCCGCGAGCCGGATGACGAAGTGGCGCTGTTTTTTATGTCTCAATCGCACGGCCCTTGCCGTCAGGGTCAATATACAGTTGCGCTAAAGCAATTCATCGCAAAAAACCGTATTCCCGATGTGGCGGTGTTTTCTCTTGACGATGAAACGGGATTCACTGAGTTAGGCAGCGACTTCGCTACGACGCTATGGCATGTAGTGGTTATCTCCGATCTTTTCGATAACATCCGGAACGCACTACTTGCCTTAGCAATAAACAAAGAGGAAGCCTTAAAAACCTTAAGTGAATCGTATGATCGTATACTCCAATCCATTGAGACTGAATCATTGTCTGAAGTAAGAAAATGTCTTGTTAATTGTGCTCAACGGCTTGGGAATATTCCACTCAATATGCCGATTGAAAATGCGCCTAAAATCAGGCTGCTTGGTGAAGTTTTTGTTCGTGGAAATTCATTCTGCCGGGAGGAATTGATTGACAAATTGTCTCAAGGGGGATTCGTTGTTCAAGTCGTACCTTTGGCCGAGTATATTTATTATTGTGATTATTCACGAAAACTTGGTTACACCGCTACGGTTCATTCACCCAAGCGGAATTGGAAAGATGTTGTTCTACTGTTAAGTATGTACTGGATCGATCATCGCATTCAAAAAATACTATCTCAATCAAATCTTGTGGATACAGAGCACCCATCCGTTGCGGCTTTGATTAAACTGGCTTCGGACTTCCTCGATCCGAATGTCTTGACAGAATCTTTACCCAGCATAGGACTGGCGCTGCACGAGATAATGGACAACGTGTGCGGCGTCGTGTCTATCGGGCCGTTTGGATGCCTGCCCTCCCGCGTGACGGAGTCCATACTGCAAACGGCTATGAATACGGAAACAGTTGAGAAGGTCCGTAAAATCAAAGGAAACGGACAGAATGTTTTCCGCCTCCCCTGGCTGCCAGTTGAAGTGGACGGCCGCTCCATGTCCCAAGTGCTGGAAGCCAAGCTAAACGCCTTTACCCTCCAAGCTGCTCGCCTGCATGAACAGATGATGAGCGGTAATTAATCCTGGTGTTTCTATCTGGTTCATTTCTGTGAATAGTTATCACTGGCTAAACGGAAACCATTCACCAGCCGATTAACAAACGCGAATTCTGGAAAATAGCCTCCGCGACGAGCGCAACGGAGATTTCTCTGTTTTGACGTATAGAATGAACCTCCCCGTATGACTTTGTATATTTGTCTGGTTTGATCAAACCAATCGCTGCACCATTCCTGCACATTCCCCGCCATGTCCATACAGCCGTATGGGCTCATTCCTGAAGGGTAGGAGCCGACTGGAGCTGTTTGAGTGTAACCATCAAAGAATCCATCAGGCTCAACGCCCAGCAGGCCGGGGCGCCGGTCCATCCAATTGCATCGAGTCGGTTCCCATTCGTTTCCCCACGGCCAGAGGAGTCCATCGGTTCCACGGGCGGCCTTTTCCCATTGAATATCACTTGGCAAATGATAGAAAATGCCTGTCTTCTCGGACAGCCAGTTGCAGTAGGCTTCCGCCTCATACCAACTGGCGCCGCGAACAGGAAGGCGGCTGTCTTGATCATTTCTCTGAACCTGATGCATAAATTTTTCTTTATGAATTTTATATCGTGGGCGAAACCGAACCTCCTCAGCAGACCAATAACGATCCGTTTCGTAGCCGTCATCAAGCACGAATTGAAGATATTCGATCTCTGTCACTTCATATTTTCCTATAGCGAATGTAGCACAATAGATTTTCTTTTGAGCAGATTCATTATGAGGTATAAAAATCTTATCCCGAGTATCCTCTGTTGTACCGTAGAGAAAATACCCTTCCGGAATAATGATCATCTGAGGTTCAATTGGATCGATACTCCATCCAATCAACGGATAATCCAAAAAAATCACAATGATGATTAAAGTCTTCAACCACATACTCATCTTTCCTATAATCTTCTGATATTGGATGGCATTTTATCCAGTATAATTCATATTTTTGTGCAGACAGGATGTCCGCACCACAATTTATTTTTTATACCGTGGTGACACAGCTCATAATGAGAAATCATATATCGCATAACATTTTCTGGATTCTCCGCAATCCCTGGACCTGGTTTTTCCTGCTTATTGGTCTGCTTCGCCTGATGTATTGTTTTCGAGTTCCACTGGATACTACCGACTTGATGAGAAACCTTGGTTATGGCATCGAATTCTGGCGATATGGAATTCAGGTCTATAATTTGGCACCCGAGGATTTTTCGCCTGCTTCATACAGTGTTTTGTGGTCTGTGCATCATTATACTTATCCGGCAATAACGCTCCTGTTTTTTGCCATTCTATCCTTAACCTGGCCCAGCATCTTTTTTGGGAAACTTATTCTCACCATTATAGCCGCCATCAACTGCCGGCTGATTTATAAATTGACTGAGAGCAGGTTGTTATCTTTATTGTATTGGCTGCATCCCATCAGCATTTGGTTCGGTTCTCATGAGGGACAGTTTGAAGAGATGGTGGTTTTTTGGGTGCTGCTTTCTCTGATTTATTTGCAAAAAAGAAATCCCTTATCCTATCTTTTTCTGGCTATAGGTATTCAAACCAAACTATTCCCAGTTTTTTTATTTCCTTATTTTGTATGGAAGACCTATAAGGAAGGAAACCGCTTTCTTGAATGCGCCTTCTGGTATTGTATAGGGTTTTTTCCAAGTATGATTTTCTTTTTCGGCTCTCAATATCTTGATCCGCTTTTCGCATCCGGATATGTACCCAATCTCAACCATATTCCATGGGCTGTTTTAGGTTTTCAAATTTTCCCGCTGCATCCTATGGGCATTATGTTTATCCACACGTTGGCCGGGGTATGCTTTCTTAGTTTGTCATTTGCCTTCATTTGGAAAACCAAGGAACTCTTCCCTTACTTCGCATCGTTGGTCTTCGTCTTTTTTGTAAAATACAACAACATCGCACAAAGTTGGTATATGCTTTTGGCCACCCCCTTCTGTCTGACCATTGAAAATGAAAAACACCGCCGTGTGCTATTTATCCTCTCGCTGGCTTTTGGAGTGGGAAGTATCGTGAGGATGCTCCATCCCCATTTCAAATACAACAATTTACCGGAAGTGCTTTATCTGCTTGAGAAAAATATGTTTTGGGTGAAGTAGAGGGTAAACAACGCAAGCGGGAGGCTTGTTCTACCCTCCAACAAATCCCGTAGGGATGACATCCCGTAGCCGTGGGTGTAAACCCACGGAACCCCTTTTATAATGAAAGGGTAGGTTTAAATTGATTAAATCACTGATTGGAGTTGAAAAATGATTATACAGTGTCTAGGACAAATTTTCCTTGTGTTCATTATTTTGGTTAACATAGGTTTTGCTTCCGATTTTTTGAATGGCAGACTGATTGACGAGAATGCAAAACTGCGGATTCTTGTGGACAAAGTCATGCAGCCTGTGGCGGGATGGGAAACGGAAGAATGGATGATTGAAGAGACTGCTGAAGCGGGATTCAACGTATACTCCCCACGCCGCGGCTATGATGATATGGATGCGGTGAAGCAAGTGTCTCAATGGTGTGAGAAATACGGCATCTATCATCTCCCATGGATGCGGGGAACACTCAGCACCTCTTTGGATAATCCCAAGTCAGCCGGCAAACGAGTGGTTTGGGCTGAGGGGAATGAGCAGCCTTTATGGAGTGTCAATTCAGATGAATTTTGGGAATGGACAACACGGTATATTGTACAGTACGCTAAAATCAGCACCGAATTCAAGAGTTTACCCGGGGTGTTTCTGGACTATGAAAATTATGCTCCAGGCCCGGGGCCTAATGCTTATGAATTGTCATACGACCAACTCATCTTAAAGCGGTTTGCGGATCATAAAGGAATTACCATCCCTGATCTGCCATCGG
>CAZXSQ010000369.1:0-7166 GCA_964643335.1 uncultured bacterium | reverse complement strand
GGGACGGTTTTGGAAAGGTCGTTAACAAAACTGAAGAATACGGAAAAATTGGCAAACTCAAAGTCGATATTGTCGGCTTTAAGCGGCAGGTTGAAAAATTGCACAGCGAACTCGGTCAAAAAACGTATGAAATTTTGTCGAGTGAAGGAAGTAAAAGTGTTGCAAACAATAACGAAATCAAAGACATTATCAAAAACATCACTGAATGGAAAGAAAAAATCAAAGCCAAAGAAGAAGAGATCGAACAGATAAGGCAGGAAAAAGAAAAGGAACGTCAGGAACGCGAAGCTGAACGAGCCAAAAGACAGGAGGAAGAGGCAAAGAAAAAAGCAGAATCTTCGGAGAAAGCTGAATCTGTCTCTGTTGAAGATGATACCAAGGAAGAATCCGTAAATAAATCCGATATCGAAGATGCAAAAATAGTGGATGAAGAAGAAAAGAAAAAACAACAATAATAATACTTTTTTAACTGTCATATCAATCGGGATTTTTGCACTGGTTTTGCTTTGTCGGCTTGAAGCGAGCGATCGTTGGCAGAGCAGTCAAAGGACAATGCTGCCTTTTCCTAGCAAAAAAATAATCCCGGTTGATATGATATCCGTGGCTGCAGTCGGTGATGTCATGATGAGCTCCTGGATCATCGATCTGGTGGAAGAATACGGTTATGACTTTCCGTTTGACAGCACAGCGTCGATTATTTCCTCAGCAGATCTGGCTATCGCAAATCTGGAAGCGCCGTTCACTACGTCGGATTCGTGTCACAAAGATAAAACCTACACATTTAAAGTTCCGCCGCATTTTGTTGGCGGTTTAAAAAACGCCGGTTTTGACATGGTCACACTGGCTAACAATCACATCCTCGATTATGGCGAGGACGGCCTGATGCAAACCATGGCCACTCTCGATGCCGCCCGCCTGCCTTTTTGCGGTGCCGGATTAGATGTCTCCAGCGCCTGCGCGCCGAGAATTGTGAAAAAAAACGGCCAAAAAATTGCTCTTGTCGGTTTCTCGATGACGTTCCCAAAATCTTTTTGGGCTAAAACAGACCGGTGCGGCACATGCTATCCGACGCCATTCCAATTAAAAGAGACAATTACAGCGTGCGAAGAACGGGCTGATATTACTATTGTCAGCTTTCATTGGGGACAGGAAAAAAGAACAACGCCCAAAAAGTATCAGATGGAATACGCACACAAGGCAATCGATTACGGAGCGGATCTCATTCTCGGCCATCATCCGCATGTGCTGCAAGGATTCGAGCTGTACAAAGGTAAACTGATCGCCTACAGTCTTGGTAATTATGTGTTCGGCTCCTACAGCGAAGCCGCACGGACCAGCGCTATCCTTCGGGCGATGATTAGAGATGAAGGGCTGGTATACGCATCTGTCGTTCCGATAAACGTCCATAATGCAACAGTACAATTTCAGCCGAAGATTCTCAAGGGGCTGGCTCGCAAAACTGTCATTGATTCGTTAAACGCTTATTCGCAGCCTCTAAATCTCGGAAAAACTCTTATCAATCAAGACGGCACGATTTTTCCGACCCTGCTGGTAAAAAGCGTGCCCTGAAACAAACATCAATTTGGGGGAGTATGAATAAAATTAAAGAACCCGCTCGAGAAGGTTTTTTGTATCACCTGTGGCTTAACCGCTCTTTTGAAAAATATGACTTGACCACTCACGACGGCCACACTGTTGAAATTATTGAAAAAGGAATCCGGAATTACGATGCCGGACCGGATTTTTTAAATGCACTCGTTCGTTTGGATGGTGAGTTATTAAGGGGTGATATTGAAATCCACTCGATTGCCGGAGACTGGTACGCGCACGGACATCATCGTGATCCGCGTTATAATAATGTGATTCTTCATGTAGTAACCATGAGTTGTCCAGCAAACTTTCGTACCCTTTTAGAGAATGGCACAAATATCCCCGCACTTAATCTTGATGATTACCTCGAAAAGACAGCCGAAGAGCTGGAACTTTATTCGGATTTGAAGGATGGCCCTGCTCTCATACAATGTTCATTGCGAGACAAGGAGCCCCATACTATTCGCACTGTTCTTGAACAGGCTGGCGAAAAGCGGCTAATGATCAAAGCTGCTCGCTTTGCCGAGAGACGAACTTTAGACTCATGGGATCAGCTATTCTACTGCTGGTTATGCGAAGCGCTCGGTTATTCCAAAAATCAGATACCGTTTCGACGATTGGCCATTGCACTTCCCGTGGAGACACTTTGGCAATTCATCTGGAATGATCCGCCGAATGTAGGGCGCCGTAAGTGCGAAGCTTTTCTCTTTGGCGGTGCCGGTCTGTTACCGGAAAAATGGCAACATGAAAAAGACAAAAATTCTTACGAGCAGGAACTGCTCTCTTACTGGCACGCATGTCCGCTTCGAGCGAAAATCGACATTTTAAAACCAGAGTCCTGGCAGTTTTTCCGGCTCCGACCACAAAACTTTCCGACACGTCGCATCGCTGCAGCGGCCGAGTATGTGCAACGATTTATGAGCAAAGGCTTTGTTGAATCGCTTACACACATTCTTTATAACAGAGCAGCAAAACCGCACAAGATTTTTTCAGAACTGGAAAAACTCTTTGTCATAGAAACCCCCTCTTATTGGGCATCGCATTACAGTTTTTCAGAGGCCATGCCGGAAAACCGGTCTGCTAAAAAATCACGACTCATCGGTAAGGAGCGTGCGCGAGACATCGTGATAAACGTTGCCCTGCCCGGATTGTTAGCCTATGCACAGGAAGCTGATGACCATCATCTTGAAAACAAGATCATGAATATCTTTGAACGCTATCCTCGCCTGAGCGACAATGAAATCACTCGTAAAATGCGCAAACAACTTTTTGGCTATGCCAAAGGCGGTTCAGATTGCGTCAAAAGGGCGTGCCAGCAACAAGGTCTGGTTCACTTGCGCAAACAAGTCTGCGTGCCTGAACAATGTGATCACTGTCTCAAGCTCATGAACGGTCATGCTTTTTATTGACTTTTTGTGTATTTATTGTTAATATTTTTAGTTTTGAGTGTTTCATATCTGTTTATTAACGAATCTCCTTTGATGGTTTGCTTGTTCAAAATGACCGAGGAAGAGCAGGTATTTAGTGATTCATATTGGCTTTCACTATCGCATCATTTCAAATAATCTTGTGTCACTAAAAATTAATAATAATGTATACTGATACTCAGATCGAAGAGTTGATAAAATGTGAAAAGGTAATTATTGAACCTCCAACAAGAGAGTATAAAGAGGAACGAGGCCACCGGAAAAAGAATTTTACTCTACAATCTGTTGACGGGCAATTCAATTTTAGTGTTTTCATAAGGGAAAGCGTACATTTTAAAGAAAATTTTTCAATAGGTATGGATTACAATCCACGTGAAGAAAAGGGCACAATTTGCTTATTAAGATTCAATGGTAAACATGGAGGAAATACCGCACATCAACATCATTTTCTTTTTCATATCCACAAAGCGAGCGCTTACACAATTAACAGTGGATTAAAACCGGAGAGTAACATTGAAAAATCGGAGGAATATGCTTCATTAGAGGAGGCGATTCAATACTTTATAAAAATGATTAATCTTGCTACTTCTGACAGGAAAAAGTATTTTCCACCTTCTGATCAGCAATTGAAGATTGGGCTTGAAAATGAATGAGATTTTAGAACAAATAAAAGCTGATTTTAATAATAGAATCCAAATCAAGGAAAAAAGACCTGGTATCTGTCAACTGATATTGCCTTTATATCATGAAGATGGTGACATGATCGATATTTTTCTTCATAAAGAGGGAGGTATCTATTATTTATGTGACTATGGTTTATCATTAATGAGACTTTCTTATAGTTACGAAATAGATACACCTAATAAAAACTATATACTTGAAAAGATATTATCGGAAAACAAGATGGAAGAAATAGATGGCAATATTAGATACGAAACTCAAAAGGAGAATGTATACTCTGATATATTGCATGTTGCCCAAGTTTTTATGAAAATAGGCAGTATGAGATATTTTAAAAGAGAAGTGATTGAAAGTTTATTCTATGAAATGCTTAATGAAATAATAATTATAGACTTGGCCGAGTACAATCCTCAAAAAAATGTACTTCCTATTCCAGAGAGAGATGATCTTGAAGCTGATTATGGTTTTACAGCTAATGGCCATCCAGTTTATCTCTTTGGTGTCAAAGATGCAGCTAAAGCAAGACTGGCTACTATTTGTTGTCTTGAATACCAAAACTCCAATATTAAATTTAGAAGTCTAATCGTACATGAGGATTTTGAAACACTCCCTAAAAAAGATCGATCTCGATTAACTAATGCTTGTGATAAACAATTTACTTCTCTTGAAGATTTCAAGTACAATGCAAGGCAATTTTTGGAACGAGAAAAAATGTAAATGGCAATGATATTTAATCTGAAAATATAAATTCAAAAACCTTTCGTTTTTTAGAAAGCTAATAAATTCCAGCAGAACTAAAATCAATCCAGAAAATCAAAGGTTTAATCATTTCAAAGGCCCCATCAAATAATCAAATTACAGCGCCGGGAAGGATATTAAACGCAACAGGACACAGGTCACAATTTGATAGCCGGAACTCTTTATCTTGTCAGTACGCCAATAGGCAATTTAAAAGATATTTCATTCAGAGCAATTGAGGTTCTCCAACAAGCGGATCTCATTGCCGCCGAAGATACCCGCACCAGCAAAAAATTGTTGTCGGAATATAATATCACAACGCCACTTACAAGTTATCACGATTTCAATAAAAAAAAGGCCACCCCCGGTCTGGTCGACAAATTAAAAAAGGGAACTATTATAGCGGTGATCACCGACGCCGGCACGCCGGGTATTTCCGACCCGGCTTTTTATCTTGTTCGCGAAGCACTATCTCAACGCATAAACGTTCAATCCATTCCGGGAGCATCGGCGTTTCTCACGGCTCTTATCATTTCCGGTCTTCCAACGGACCGGTTCGTTTTTGAAGGATTTTTGCCGCACAAAAAAGGACGTTCTTCCCGGCTCCGGGAATTAGCCACTGAACCCAGAACTATCATTTTGTACGAATCTCCTCACCGGATATTTCGTACTCTTGACGATCTAAAGCAAACACTTGGCAACCGCCGTATTGCCATAGCCCGGGAACTGACAAAAAAGTTCGAAACTGTTGTTCGCGGTATGTTGGAAGAGATTGTTGAACATCCTGACAACATCACTCCCAAAGGTGAGTTTATTGTCATTGTTGAGGGACTAACCCGCAAAATAAAATCCAAACAAAAAAAAAGAGTGACATCTTGTTAGTTGAATTCAAGAACAACTTTCGTAAAAAGTTTGATCCGCTGATCCGGCTCTGTGTCAGACTCGGATTAAATCCAAACCATTTAACGACAATTTCTCTGTTTCTTTCCATCTGGTCTGCCTATCAGTTTGCTTTTGGTTCCATTCGCATTGCCGCGTTGATATTACTTGTCGGAGGACTCTTTGACATGATCGACGGTCAAGTCGCCCGGGCCTCCAACCGGGTGACCCGTTTCGGCGCGCTTTACGATTCAACTCTGGATCGTTACTCGGAAATTTTCACCTTTTTGGGAATGGGTTACCACTTTGTCCGTCTCCAGATTGTCAGCCCGCAGTTCACTGCCATTCTTGCCCTGTTTATTGTTTTGGCGATGGCCGGCTCTATCATGGTCAGTTATGTCCGGGCACGTGCTGAGGGGCTCGATTTTCAGTGCAAGGTTGGTTTCCTGCAGCGCCCAGAGCGTGTTGTGCTTCTTGGTGTGGGGGCGCTTATTTCCAACTGGACGCTCATCTTTGTTATCTTTTTCATCGCAGTTTTTGCCAACTATACCGCCATACAACGCATCGTCTATATTTATAAAACTGAAAATGCAGCCAAATGGGATAAACTTCAAAATGCCGGTCACGATTAGAAAACAAAATACAACGCTATATAAACATAAACCAGACCTGGTTCCCGGCAGGTCGGCGATATCCCGGGAATAGATTAACAGAAAGGAGAAGTAACGTGAGTGAAACGGATGGTGTAAAAATTCAAGAGCCAAAGGGAAAACTCGGAGTTTTGCTCCCGGGTTTGGGTGCTGTCGGCACAACGGTTATTGCCGGAACAGAATTGGTGCGCAATGGATTTGCCAAACCCATTGGCTCTTTAACGCAGATGGGGACAATTCGTCTTGGAAAACGAACAGAAGACAGAGTGCCCAAAATTAAAGAATTTGTACCCCTGGCAGATTTGGAAAACATTGTTTTTGGTGGATGGGATATTTTCCCGGACAATGGCTACGAATCAGCGTTATACGCCAATGTGATGAAAAAAGAAGACCTCGACAAAGTTAAACCTCAGCTCGAAGCGATTCAGCCAATGAAGGCAGTTTTTGATCCGCGCTATGTCAAGCGCCTCGATGGTCCGAATACCAAAACAGGCAAAACAAAAATGGATCTGGCTGAGCAACTGATGCACGATATCGAGAACTTTAAAAAATCAAATGACCTCGATCGGGTGGTTATTGTGTGGTGCGGAAGTACAGAGACCTATCTCGATTACGATCCAATTTGGAATTCTATTGAAAGCTTTGAAAAGGGAATGAAAGATAATCACGATGCCATTTCCAGCAGCATGATTTATGCGTACGCCGCTCTAAAGTCCGGCGTACCCTATGTTAATGGGGCACCGCACATGACCACTGATATTCCTGCCCTGCTGGCATTGTCTAAAAAGGAAAATGTTGCTATCGGTGGCAAAGATTTCAAAACTGGGCAAACTTTCATGAAAACTCTGTTAGCACCCGGATTAAAAGCGCGTCAGCTTGGCGTTCGGGGCTGGTTCTCTACAAATATTCTTGGCAATAGGGACGGCGAAGTGCTGGACGAACCGCTTTCATTCAAATCAAAAGAAGTGACCAAACTTTCAGCATTGGAATATATTTTTCAACCGGACAAAAATCCTGATTTGTACGGTGATCTTTATCACAAAGTACGGATAAATTATTATCCGCCCAGCGGCGACAACAAAGAGGGGTGGGACAATATTGATATTTTCGGATGGTGCGGCTATCCGATGCAGATCAAGGTGAACTTTCTGTGCCGAGACAGCATCCTTGCCGCCCCGGTGGTTCTCGATCTGGCGTTGTT
>CAZXSQ010000368.1:6200-7169 GCA_964643335.1 uncultured bacterium | reverse complement strand
AAACAGGGAAAAATAATTGTCGTTGAGGGGAAAGAATAATTGTCGCTTGACATCCGGTGAAATTGTGAACAATTGACGCACAGAAAAGCACCAACCCAACTGATAACAAATCATCGCGGGAATGCGCGGCAATAATCGATAAAATAAAACAAATTGAAAACATTGCTAAGATGGAAAGGGCTTTATCCATCCATGCACCCGTCAAGTTGAATAGCCGAAGGATTTTGTTGGTTAACAATCCGGCAAGGATGGGAATGATAATGATTTTGATGATGGTTATCATCATGTCGAGAAACACAATGTCGACATACTGTCCCGCCAGCAATTTCATCATCAATGGAGTCATGATGGGCGACACCAACGTAGAACAGGCAGTCATGGTAACAGAAAGCGCGACATTCCCCCGCGCAATAAAGGTCATGACATTGGACGCCACGCCGCCGGGACAAGAACCGACCAACACAATCCCAGCAGCAATCCCAGCCGTAAAACCGAAAGTCATAGCGATAAGCGCTCCCGCAAATGGCATCACAGTAAATTGCAAAACTATACCTATAAGTACGGCACGAGGAGTACGAATGACCCGCGTAAAATCATTTACACTGAGAGTGGTTCCCATACCAAACATAATGATTTGTATCAAAGGAACAATTAAAACTTTCAGTTCAAAACTTCCCCATTGCAGAAAGAAAGAGGGATACACCATGCCTGCCGTGACAAAGACAAAAACCCATAGTGTGAAAGCGAAGGATTTTAAATGTTTGCTAAACTGTAGTGATAGAGCAAAAGCGGTAAAGGCTAGAATCAGAAGAGGACCAAACAATGTGGTTGCGCCAGTTATCCAAGTAATCAGACTGGCAAACATGAAGACAATCCCCAAAATCAAAAACACAATCACCATTATAGATTTCCCTTTTCACATAACATGTTGGTCATTTGAAATAGCATCGGGCAATCACCAAGGATTTG
>CAZXSQ010000368.1:0-6100 GCA_964643335.1 uncultured bacterium | reverse complement strand
GGCAATCACTTAGGATTTGGGCAATCACTTAGGATTTGGGCAATCACTTAGGATTTGGGCAATCACTTAGGATTGCCCCTACTTTTGTAAACTTGGTAATCACAAAGGATTGCTTATGTAAACTCTAGCAAACATCTAGGTTTGGGCAATCACTTAGGATTGCCCCTACTTTTGTAGATAGGGGTAGACCTATGTGTCTACCCCTATCTATGTGTAACCCCCCTTATGTGTCTACCTCCTTATGTGTCCATTTCTTTCATGTTTATTCATGTGAACTTTCCATCGGAATCTTATTACCATGCCAAGGGAAAGCATAAGCCGGATCGTTTTGGTAACGGTTAATCTCCAATTCCAAACATCCAACCCCTCCAGGAGCGAGCCTCACTTGGAAGAATTTGTGGTTGACGGTGTTGAATTGATACGGATAATGCTGAACCTGCTTGATGCGTTTAATGTGGTGTTCACCGAATGCGCCACCCTGCACAATGACATCCCGATGCTCACTTGCATGAAGGTTGACAAGATGCAAGCGGATGTTGCCGGGAGTAATTCGATCCACCAAGGCAGCAACATCTGGAGGGAGACCTGGACGTTCACGCACCGGATCAAAATAACGCACACTGCAATGAAGCAATCCTCCGTGATAGATGTGATTGGGCGCACCAAGCATCAGCTGCACCAATCCTTCCAATCCCACCGGATTTAAGCGCTGCCAATGGTGCACATCCTGCTCATCGGGTGAAGTTTTATCGTTGCGGATCTGCTCCAAACGGCGTAAGGTTTCGTTGTATGTGGCTTTTAGTATATCAATCGGGTAATCGGGATTTTTCCCTAGAATGAAACCAAGCCAGGAGATGGAGTTATTGGAATCTCCCTTACCTTTGTTATAGTCGAGATGGCTTAATTCCTCTGGATTTGAAAGTTTCAAAACCCGCTGCAAGTCTTCTTCTTTCCGTGAAGCAAACCAGAGGTGGATGGTATGTTTGGGATTGAGAGGCCGGTAATCATACCAACCATTACCGCCATGCCGATGGGGAACTAAGACGGTTCCATCAACCTGTTTCGCCTGGGCTTCAACAGTGTGAAATACAGAACGAGCCAACTGCAAATAGCGTGAATCGCCGGTCACAAGATAGGCATTCATGCTTCCAATGGTGGTGGCTTCAAGTTGGTTGAACAAACCATGAGGCCAGCGCCATCCATAATAGCCTCCCCACCATTTGCCGTCCATGTATTCACCGATTTTGCCGGACAATCCAACGTTATCCGGTAGAATTTCATAGTTCAACTCCACACGTTCCATCCAGGCTTCAACATAGTTGGTGATCCATTCCTTGTATTTCTCATCGTTCGTGTACATATAGGCATTGGCGATCAGGCTGGTGGACGTAAGATTCAGTGGCACATCTCCGCGCATCATGCGTTTATTCATCATCTTCAGTATGTATGGGAATTTCTTATCGTCATTCCATGCCTGACTGCTTTCAACATGGGGAATATCATCGTAGGGTAAGGGATAGTTCGCCAGAATAGGCCGGTGAGTCACCCAATCTTCCATTGTGTTTTTAAAGTGAGGTCCTTTGCTGCCATTGATAGGAGAGCGAATAATATGATGCTCAAAATCATAATTATCAGCTTGTGCATCTTCGTTTAGATATAATCCCGCAAAACGCAAGGCACGGTTTCGATCTTTAGCGATGGTCGGATCAGCAAGTCCATAATAATAGATATAAATATAGGATTCACCGTGGTGCATCCAATCATAATGAGCGTCAAATTCATTGTAGATTTGGCCGTATTCAGTGAACTGGCGTGTGACGCCGTCCCACAATTTACGTGACAATTCATGAATTTCTTCCGGTCCGCCAAGCGCATAATAGAGTGGGAAATTGAAAAAACTTTCATAGCCGTCATCCGATCCATCCATTCCGGGCCATTCATCACGCCAGATAATCGTACCATCCGGCCGAGTGTATTTATTGACAAATTCCATCGCCGCCGGATACAACTGATCCATCAAAAAGCGCTCCCACAGCGCCCATTCCGGTGGTGGAGCTTTGGTTTTGATTTCGACAGTGGTCAGGTTAGAAATAGAATCCGCCACTGTCTGTGAATCGTGATTATATACAATGGATTGATTTGATGTTGAATTTCGATTTGTCATAGCAACTGCGTTGCAGTTTATTAATATGCTGTTCATGATGGTGATGATAGCAATTATAAGTACATTGATTCTTTCCATGATAAAATTCCTTTTTGATACATCCAACAATTCAACTCTTAGATCATTCCAAGCGTATCACAAACAGAATCGAATTTGCAAGCCGCATACGATGAGATGAGGCGGCGTATCCCATTGTTCCAAACATAATGATATCGATTTTGAAAAGATGGTATATAATATAGATGAACATCTTCAGAGGAGTACATAATAATGACAACGTCGAAAAAAGAACTCAATCCCCAAGACATATGGGGAATGTTTGCTGAAACAGATAGAAGGTTCAAAGAAACAGATAAGAGATTCGAAGAAACGGATAAACAATTGACAAAGAGGTTTGAGGAGACAAAGAAAGTACTCAAAGAGTTGGCTGAACAATCTAAAAGAACGGATGAAAAAATTGAAAACCTGATTGGAACATGGGGTAAATTTGTTGAAGGACTTGTTGAACCTGCCGCCATAAAAATGTTTCAAGAACGCGGAATCGAAGTGGAAGAAGTAAGTCTAAACAGAAAAGTAAAGAAAAACGGCCAGGTTCTCATGGAAATCGATATCCTCCTCGCAAATGGGGAATATAGCGTCCTAATCGAAGTGAAAACCACCCTAAAAGTTGAAGACGTAAATGATCACATTGAACGACTAAGCCGGTTCAAAGAATATTTTCCCCGCTATGCCGATACCAAAGTGATCGGAGCGGTTGCCGGAATCAAGATTACTGAAGACGCTGATAAATATGCTTACAAAAAGGGCCTATTCGTCATCACACAAAGTGGAGATACAGTAAAAATACTCAACGATAAATATTTCAAACCAAAAGAGTGGTGAGATATCCCAGAGGGATAGGCCACAAATCCTACCGATGATAATGCGTAGGATACATCAACGAATCCCACCGATGCTTCTGGTGATGATTGAAGACTTAAAGTCTCCATATTTTATATCGATTTGGACAAAGATGGTATATAATATAGATGACATCATCAGAGGAGTACATGATAATGGTAACGTCGAAAAAAGAACTCAATCCCCAAGACATATGGGAAATGTTTGCTGAAACAGATAGAAGGTTCAAAGAAACAGATAGAAGATTCAAAGAGCTGGCTAATCAATCTAAAAAAACGGATGAGAAACTTGAAAACCTGATTGGAACATGGGGTAAATTTGTTGAAGGACTTGTTGAACCTGCCGCCATAAAAATGTTTCAAGAACGCGGAATCGAAGTGGAAGAAGTAAGTCTAAACAGAAAAGTAAAGAAAAACGGCCAGGTTCTCATGGAAATCGATATCCTCCTCGCAAATGGGGAATATAGCGTCCTAATCGAAGTGAAAACCACCCTAAAAGTTGAAGACGTAAATGATCACATTGAACGACTAAGCCGGTTCAAAGAATATTTTCCCCGCTATGCCGATACCAAAGTGATCGGAGCGGTTGCCGGAATCAAAATCGCTGAAGATGCGGATAAATATGCTTACAAAAAGGGGCTATTCGTCATCACCCAAAGCGGAGATACGGTAAAAATTCTCAACAATAAAAATTTCAAACCCAAAGAGTGGTGAGATCATCAAGTAGGGGTTGGATGAGGCCACGAATCCCACCACTGTTCTATCTAGGCCAATGCGGAGGCAAGTCAATTTCATATCCAAGGAAAACAGGATTTCCCTCATCACCAACCCGAATATACCGCCTGCTAATTTGGGGAGGATCATCCGTCTCTTCATCATATAAATAAGAAAGCAAAAGATAACCACCCGGTTGTTCCGGAATCGTTATAATGATGGGTAACAAAGTTTTCCAATATGGGGCAACCGTAATTTATCCATTTTAATGTTGGACTAGGCTTTAAATCCTCGATGGAATCGATGAACCAATCGCCCGTGTATGCATAATTATTTGTGTAACAAAAGGAAAGCATATCGGCAAGATTTCGTGAAGCGCGGTTGGCATCGGTTTGCAATCCCATCATATAAGCCTGTAATTCCCTTTGCTGCTTGACGATAGAATCCGGTCCCAATAGATACGTATAATTGCCCGATTAGGATCTTGTTTTCCATCTTCATTGAAATATTCGTAGTTCTTGGAGTCCCATCTGTTAAAGCGATGGTAAAGGCGTCACGCCGGTTGCCTTTATTCATGAATAACAGTAAATCCTATCCTTCTCCCCTACTTCAGGTTAAAATAATACCGCCATTGCACGGGCATCTTAGGCACATGGATGAGTGAACAAGTGAACATCAAAACTAAAGTTGTTGACAGGGATGTCTACACCCCAAATCTAACGATGGAGGTCATAAAGTATGTCTAAGGAAAATACGAATAAAAAAATTACACGGCGTTCGTTTAACAAAAAAACAATAGGTGCAGGCTTGGGGATCGCTGCCATGATTACCGGCCCTTTTCCCTCCAAAGTTCTGGGGGCAAACGACCGGGTGTTAATGGGGGCGATTGGATTGAGGAATCAAGGAACCAACGACGCCCGCGATTTGATGCGAACCAACGAAGTCCAATTTATCGCAGCCTGTGATGTGGACCAGCGTGAGTTGGATAAGTTCGCTGACCGCTTTGACGGCGAATTTAATTTGAAGGTGCAAAAACATCATGATTTTCGTGATTTATTAGATATTAAAGAGATTGATGCGGTCCTGATTGCCACCCCTGACCACTGGCATGCGGTTCCATTTATTACCGCCTGTGAATTGGGAAAAGATATTTACTGCGAAAAACCAATCTCCCATAACATCATTGAGGGACGGGCGATGGTGAACGCCGCCAAGAAATTCAAGCGCGTCGTTCAGATCGGTTCCTGGCAGCGAAGCGTCCCTCATTTTCAGGAAGCCGTTGAATTTGTCCGCTCCGGAAAACTTGGCGACATCAGCGTTTGCCGCGCATGGCTTCTGGGGAACGGCGGGAGCATTGGGCATGTGCCGCCGACTCAACCTCCCGCAGGATTCGACTGGGATTTCTGGCTTGGCCCGGCGCCTTATAAACTCTACCGTTCCAATATGAATCATTGGAATTGGCGTTGGTTTTTTGACTACGCGGGTGGCCAGACAGCCGATTGGGGTGTTCATATGATGGATATTGTTTGCCTGGCTATGGGCGAATGGGATCCGCTGGAAGTCTCTTCGTTCGGCGGGCAGTTCGTCCTCGATGACGACCGCGACACGCCGGATACTCAAATTGCTACGTATAAGTTCAAAAACTTCGTGATGCATTGGGAAGTTCGCTGGGGAAATGGCCGAGCGCTGGACGGTTTCTCAAGCGGCCATGGCTCGGAATGGATCGGGACCAATGGAACCTTCGGCGTCAATCGGGGCAAATGGGAAGTCTTTCCTGAAGGGAACCGGCTGAAAGATAAACCGAGCCGTGTGCAGGTTAAACGGAATCATTATCAAAACTTCGTGGACTGCATCCGTTCGCGAGAACGGCCCAGGTCTGACATTGAAACCATGCACAAAACCACAGTGTTATGCCATTTGGCTAATATCGCCTTCCGTACTGGGAAAAAACTGGACTGGGACGCCGGCCGTGAAGTCATCACCAACGAACCATCCGCCATGGATTGCCCGCAATTCCAGCGGGAATACAGAGCACCATGGTCTTTACCCATACACACCATATAAATCGTGAATATGAATAAGACAAAAAGGGGGAGAAACAAAGACGTCTCCCCCTCTTTTTTTCGCAGGAAGAATAGCCCTATCATTTATATGAACAAGATGGATTTAGCAGTAATGTATGAATGAGCTCTTTACTGCATTCCATCGATGCTAAAATGATATATTTACATTCAATTAACTTAAATCAATAAACTTAGTTCGCCGGGGCTTTCGAGTCAAAAAAATAATTATTTGAATAAAAGATAATAATCATGACATTCAA
>CAZXSQ010000367.1:3459-7202 GCA_964643335.1 uncultured bacterium | reverse complement strand
CTGGACATTATGTAGCCTACGTTAAGAAAGGGGATAAATGGTATTTATGATTCAGCCGACAGGTATCTGCCTTTTGAGGGAGATAATATGGGCCGGGGAGGAGGATTCGAAGATTCAACTTATGTATTTCCACCCAATAATCAAACCAAATATCAGGAATACATCCAAGCTATCCAACCTCAAGATGATACTCAATTGACCATTACCGATGGCGGCTTATTGCCCCTGAATGTAAATGAAGGCAGTTGGTTTGCCGAATTGGATATGAGGGCTTTAAACTTTAACAATTATCAAAGACAACGGAGTGAAATTTTCGCTCCACAAGGATCCCGTCCCTTCGATCCAACGGCAGGACCTCCGTTTGCGCCGCCAGAATATAACCAAGGACAGTATCCCATCGGGGATTACTTTACTGGTTTGGTCGATGTCTTATTGGCGATTCGTGCTTCAGGATTTGATGACTTTCCGTTTTATCCCGACGATTTATTCATTGAAGATCCAACGACAGGTGATCAGATTTGGATGCTTGAACTGGCCGGCGATATACCGGTCATTGCCGATCCGGACGATGACGTTCGCCGCACTTTTGCTCTTTCTATGGCGGCGGGGCTGCGTTTCCCCAACCCGAACCGCGGATTTGTAAGGGTCGGAAATGTTCCTCTTGTGATTAATGTTGTCGGTGAAGAGGGAGGACAAGTCGGCGAAAATCCACAAGGGGAAAATATGGCGGAAGATATGGGAATTAATCAATTTGGATTCTATGTCGCCACAACCCAAGAAAACGGAATCGGGGATTATATCAGTTCGTTTATCGATACACTTAACCAGGCTTATGAAACAGCCTACGAGGCGATTGAGCAATTTAATGAGGCTGTTGCCGAGGCTGAGGAACAGGCTGCCGAAGCCGAGGAACCCACAGAACCTGAATATCCTGAGATTCCAGACCCGACGGAAATAACCGTTCAGAATCCCTATGATACGTTGGGATTATCTGAGTTTGGAACAGGAACATACGATACCAATTATCAGTACCAACTTCAATTGCCGGATGAGAACTTTGGTCCGTTAGCAGGGGATGATTACTTTGTAGTTATTCGTGCTTCCGAAGATGCACGGGTGGGTGAGTCTTTCCGGGTTCGTATACGATCCGGCCAGCGTGACGCACAAATTCTTTCTTTTGTTCAGGATCAACAAGAACCAACGGTGGTGGATGCTCCAAACGGCGGCATTGGATATCATTCTTATATTGAAACCAATTACAGCGCCGGACAAGAAGCTTTCCGCAATGTGAGCAAGAACCAGATCACGACGAAAGAAATTATTGTGCAGAGCAAAAATGTGCCGCCTACAATTCATTTCATTTCTCCGGGGCCGGGTCTGAATTTGGCCTCCTCCGATTTTGAATTCGATATCACCTTTGAAGCGCAGGATCCAGATAATGTGGCACAAATTCAACTTTTTGTAGATACCAACAGCCTTGATTTTGATGGCGGCTTTATTCCGGGAGCTGTTCTTCGCGAAGGGTTCGATCAGTCCTTCACCATAAATTTACAAGAAGACATTGATGATTTTGATCCAACACAAGAATATTTCATTTATGCCAAAATCGATGATGGGGTAAATCCTCCGGTTTATACGTATGCTGACGGTCCAATAACGACCGTTGCTGCAGTATCCGATCCTGATCGAGGTGATGGTACTGGTGGCGGCGGGGAAGGCATCGTTGTGACCGATGATTTGCCCAATCCAATTGATTATGTAAAATTGACAGATGACGGACGAATCTTCAGATTCGGTGACGCCCCAGCTTTTGAAGATGTTTCCCCCACCACTTCGGTTATCGATATGGAACCCTCACCAACCTACTCCGGAGCAGTTGTTCTTCAGATTGACGGTATTGTCAGAGGGACTGGGGATTTGAATGCTTTCCGAAACCAGCTGCAGCCGAATGGTGAACTTTTATTCCCAAGAGAAGAACGAACCTTCTATAACTCTGAGACCGGTGAAGTTATAGAAGGAGCAACTGAGGCGGTTATCACGATAGATCATGCCCGCGACGTGGAAGTCGATTTCAATCGGGGAGCGATTTATATTCTCGATGGGGACGGCGATATGCTTTTCCTTGGAGATGCCAATACCAATCTGCGGTCTATTGGCACAACATTGGATATATACCGCGATATGGAAATTGCTCCTGATGGGAATGAAATGTACTTCCTCACCAATAATGGTATGCTGACCAAGTCGGGCGGCGAACCTGTGATGGGTTGGGACGGAATGGTTGCCGAAGATAAGTTCAGAGATATGAGCTTGATTGATTCTGGACCAACTGTATCCCATATTGTTGTTACCGATGCTGATGGCAATATCACAGTCGTGGGGCCGGATGATGATATCACAGCGCGTTTTAGTTCACTAACCCCAGCCGAACCGATTCCTGAAGGAACTATAAGACAGGTTAAAACCTTCCCCAATAATACGAATTCATTATTATTGGTTGAAGGAAGTGGACAGGTTCATTTGTTGACTGATGTCGAGGCGACTTTACCGAGAGATGGTTTGGTCTTTTCCGACGCCCCGGGTATTGATGATGATCGGGTGGTAGATGTTGAAACCGCTTCGATCAATCTTCAGTCGGTAGTGGAATCCGTTAGAGATATTTTGGAAGGGTTCCAGAATGAAAGAATTGATCAAATCATGTCCTATGTCTCGTCCGATTATAAGGATCGTACTGGAGCGGATGCACAGGGATTGAGAAAATCACTGACATCATTTTTCTCATTTTATGAAGTGGATAGTTTCGCTGAATCCTCTGCTGAAGATTCGTTTACGATTACCGTACAGGGCGATATTATCAATGCCCAAGTGACAGTCGATATGAGTGTGTTCTGGCCACAGATTGAATATGTTATGCCGGATATCGATCAAGGGGCGCTTACAGGTGAACATTTCGCGCAGCTCCTTTATCAATCAAGAATTCCGTTTGATCAAACTCTTCGAGTGCGTGAAGTGGCAGATGGCCGGGGATGGACAATATTCCTTTATGAAATTCGTGATTTCGGGCGCCGTGTTCAGGAATTGGCCGGCAGCCAGGAAGTGGAATTTCAAGATATTCAGTTTCTTACTCGACAGACGCCAAACGAGCTTATGGGCTGGTATGCTCCACGCGAACGAGGTGAAGAACCATTTAAAACCTTTTTCCTGGATGTGAACGAGACCGATCCGATAAGACCGTTTAACGTCCTAGCAGTTTTCAGAGAGCCGTTTTTGAACTTACGGGCAACTCCACCGGCGTTTGAGTTCACGCTCTATACCGGATCATTTTTAGGCAATACGGAATTCGATACGATAAACTTCAGGTTCAAACGCGATGTTCAAGGCGTGACTAAATTGACCGGATTGAATTTGAGACAGATTCTTTCATCCAATGATCAGCTGACTCAAATTGGACAAGGTGCTCAAATTACCGAGTGTATTACACAATTGGATGGAATGCAGGCACAGACACCGTTTGCATTCAATTTTGATGCGCGCGGTCCGGTAGCTTCAGTCTGTCCTGGGTCAGGGGATGCCGATTTTGGATTTACAGGCGATAACTTCCAGGTTACCAGTCCTGCGGGTGCCATAATGATGCTGCCCGAAAATACTAACATTTTCGCGATCAATCCTCAAGTCTATGTGCGGAACAATCTCAACAGAGCGGTGGTCCGCAACAATCCATACGATCCGGTAAATGTTGGTGC
>CAZXSQ010000367.1:0-3449 GCA_964643335.1 uncultured bacterium | reverse complement strand
GCCGGCGGTGGTGCAGCGGATCCTGGATTCAGCGCATCCGTTGTTCATGGCCGTTCGTATTTTGTTATTACCAGGGATGGCCGTCATTACGGTTTTATCCAGATTCCACCCTTGGAAGGCGGTGAGGATCCGTTACAGCTCACTCCGCCCGTGTTGAAATTTGATTATCGCTTCGAAGAGTCATTCATATTGCCTTCGAACTTTTAGATGTAACTTAACAAGAGTAAAAACGGCGCTTTCCTTCTAGGTTGGCGCCGTTACTTTTGTATTGATAATGAGTTTTATTCTATGAGCCGATATCGGAACATTATATCGGCCGTTAGGTTTGATAACAGGAATTCACTCGCTTTGAAATTGTCTATTCCAATGACAAAAAGTTTTCGCTTTGATTGATAGGGTAAAATCTGATAGTATAATTTCATGTAGGACATGGAATGTTTAACACTGTACCTACTTATTTCATGCTATAAGTATTCAGCCTGTTTTGTCTTAAATACTTGTGTTAGACTACTGAACGGGTCTAAATCTTGAATAAAATCGGATGGCAAGTTAATTAAAGTAGAGTTAATTTGTGGTAATCCACCTGCAAAAGGTTTTCTTATGATTCAAGAGAGCCCTCGGGAAAGGAAACGTAAATGAAATCGATTTTTGTATTATTTTCAAGTGTTTTAGTTGTTGTACTTATTGTGTTTATTGTGGTAAATGCTCCTGTGGATAAAAAAGAACAAATCACTGTGAACACCATTGAGTTGGAGCGTTTACCCAAACCGGTGCTTCAATCCGATCCGGCTGCCGATCATGTTCTGGAATTTTTTCCCGAACCAAAAGATTCTCTTCCCCTTGAGGCGCCTCCGGAAATTACCACAGTTCCGCAATCCCAAACTCCGCAGTCTGGACAAAAAGAAAATCCCAAAAATGTTATGATCCATCAAAAACATAATTTGCTTGCTCTCATTCACGATTGGGTTTATGTTACCTATTCTCAGATTGGTTCGACTAAACTGGGCCATATACATGACACTCGTAACAACGTCATGATAAAAATATTTGAGGGAAAAATATTTGATAACGGAGTCGAAGTAACCAAACTCTCCCCCGATCGCGCGTTATTGAAACTTGGAGAAGCCACCTTTCCACTGCAACGTGCGGAAAAACCTAGTTTTTTCGAAGAGATAGAAGAAAAACCTCGGGCTCTGACTCCGGAAGAGCAGGTTCAGGCTTATGAATACTATATGAAACGGTGGGGTCATAAATTTCAAGAATATTCAAAGGGATATCAACCTCCGCCGGGGATGCAGAATCCTCAACCGGTTTCTCCGGAGATGAAGAAAAAAGGATTGGAGCAGTATAAAGAACGGTACGCAAAAAAATTCAAAAGAAATGAAAAAGAGTACCGTATGCCCGCTCTAAATGCAGAAACTCAGCGTGAAATGTATAAAAAATATTGGCAAAAATATCATCCAGACCGGGAAATGCCGGATTTCGATAATATATATAAAAGTACTTTAAATGAAAGTCCGGGGTCTCGGGCACAATAATTATTTCGTTGTTTTACAATAGTATATTCATTTATGGGAGAGGTCTTTGCATGAAGTGGTTTCAATTGAGTTTATGCACAGTTTCTGTAATTGTTTTTTCATCGTGTAATGAAACAATTTCTCCCGAAAAGGAAACTGTTAGCGTTGAATCGACATCCGATTCAATACGAACACCCTCATTGGTAAAAAATTCAACTCCGTCCGTTTCAAATGATGAGTTAATCGCAGAATGGACTGAAGGGAAAATCTATCTCTCTCAGATCGACAACATTCTTCAACCGCGAATTAAACACTATCGCGATGTTACTAAAGATGAATCTCTGATCTGGAAAATGATTCTCAAAGAACGGCGCCGGGTTCTTGAGACTTTGGTAGATAATTACCTGCTGTTATTGGAAGCATATAATCGGAACTTGGAAGTCACCCCGGCGGAACGAGAAAAAATTCTTCGTGAATTCAGGGGAAAATTCGAAACCGAAGAGGAATATCAGAAGCACTTGCACCAAGCCGGCAAGTCGGAAGAGGAACTCAGCTATGCCTTGGCTAATGTTCAACTAGGTCCGAAATGTATTGAAGATCAGGAAAAAAAGATTAAAGAATCCATTAATTCTGAGACCATGAAGGCATTCTATGAGGAAAAGATAGATTATTTTTCCCCTCCCGGCCGAACCGATCTGAATCGTGTGTTGATTCAAAGCAATGAAGATCGGACTCTTGAAGAAGCAAAAGCGCTCGCAGAAAAGCTGTATGCCGAAGTAAAAGAAAAAATTGCCTCACTGGATACTTTTCAGGAAAAACGCAAAGTGATTCAGGACTATGCCGTAAACTATTCCGATGCACCTGAAGCTGATTACAATTATGGATTTCTCAATGTGTATCATCACGAGATTTCCAAGGAAAAATATTCAAAAGATTTTCTGGAAGAAGTGGAAAGAGTTCAAGAAGGTAAATTGTCCGAGCTTGTACGGTTAAATGATGGATATGTATTTTTCTTGGTAAAGAATAAAGTGGAGCCCTACGTACATCCATATGAGTCCGATACGGTCCAGAATATGCTTCCTAAAATGTATATGAAAGAAAAAAAGGAAGAATGGCGAACAGAACTTCGAAAAAAATTCGAACTCGAGATTTATGAAGAAAAGTTGGATGAGAAAAAAAGCTCTGTATTCAAATCCCTCGAAGATACATCCACGACTGCAGAAGCCCCTTGATAAACGGACCGCTCCGGATTTTTCAAGGAGCTGTGTTTCATTGAGGTTTATTCTAATTTTATAATTGTGTAATCTTGATAGATTATGGGTTCATTGAAATAAACCGGATATAATCAAATAATTGAAATGAGTTGAAAAGGAAAGCATCAATGGTAACGGAAAAAGAAATAAATCTCTCCTCGGTCTTTAATGTTATGTGGGAGAGAGGCAAAAGAATTTTTTTATTTACAATTTGTGTCATGGTTCTAGGGGCACTCATCAGTTTAACTATTCATAACCGGTATGGTGCACAGGCGCTGCTCATTATGAATAAATCCAAACTGGGTGAGGAAACGATGAAGAATCCTGCACATCCTATGAGAACCTATACCCATTTGGTGCTTGATCCCAGCATTTTGGTTCGTACCATCAATAAATATAAACTGGATGAGGATCCTTACAATTTAGAATATCCGGAAGACTTTCAAGGACGCTTGAGTATGGATGTCCTGCCTGATACCAGTATTCTAAAAATTTACATCGAACTTGAAGACCCGAATATCGCAGCGGATGTTGTCAATGATCTTGCAGCACAGGCCCAGGAGATCAGTAAAGACATCGTTGAAAGTGAAATCAAATCCAGTTCTGAACTCATATCCAATCAAGTTGAAAGTATGAGAGGCACGGTGGAAAATTATAGCAAACAGTATCTGTCTGTCTT
>CAZXSQ010000366.1:0-7266 GCA_964643335.1 uncultured bacterium | reverse complement strand
ACAATCCGTTAATCATGGTCGTGTGGCTATCAGTACCAACCAACGTATCGGGATAAATGAAAGTATGATTATCTTCTTTTTTCGTCCACACTACTTTGGCGAGATACTCAAGATTCACCTGATGGCAAATTCCAGTTCCTGGAGGTACTACCTGAAAATTGTCAAAAGCTCTTTGTCCCCAACGCAGAAAAGCATACCGTTCATAATTCCGCTTGAATTCCAACTCCACGTTTTCTTTGAACGCACTGGGAATGCCGAATTTATCCACTGAAACAGAATGGTCGATGACCAAATCTACCGCGGAGTCAGGATTAATTGTTTGAGGATCACCGTTCAGTTCTACGATCGCATCACGCATGGCCGCCAAGTCCACCACAGCGGGCACGCCGGTAAAATCCTGCATTAAAACCCGAGCCGGTCTGAAGGCGATTTCCCGATCAGAACGTTTTTCATCCACCCAATTCACCAACGCTTTAATATCATCGAGTGTGACGCTGCGTCCGTCTTCATGCCGCAGTAGATTTTCAAGCAATACTTTTAATGAATAAGGTAATTGTGTGATCTTGGTATAACCTGCGTCCACCGCCGCTTGAAGGCTGTAATAATCATAACGTTTCCCATTCACATTCAAATCCCGGCGGGTTTTCAGGCTATCAAGGCAGTCAGACACGGTAATTCTCCAATCGTTCGAGGAAATGGATATTTCCATTCAATTCATATTTTTTGGTAGAAGAAGTTAAATATTATACCCACAAGCATAATTACTCGAATGGACTTAAAAAAGAGATTGATGGTAAGGTATAATGTCTTCTGTAAAAAATGCAATTGATTTAGTTTATTTATCCAAAGTGTTAAACAATACACTCAAAAAAAAGGTGGATTATGAGTAATGCTGTAAAAAAAAGGTTGGAAGATACGATTTCTCGATTGTCTCAGAAGAAACTGGAAATGGTGGCTGATTTTGCGGAGTATCTCCGCTCTCGTGAAGAGTGGGAAGCTACGATGGAATTATTAAGTGATCCAGGTATGAGAAGAGATATTGAAGAAGGAATAGAACAATCGCGCCGTGGTGAAACTCATTCCTGGCGTGAAATTCAAAAAGATGTATGAGATTCGTTTAACTACACAATCTAAACGTTCTTATTCCCATTTGGATCCAATAATACGTCAACGGATCAATAAAGTGTTTACTTTCCTGGAAGAAGGAAATTTTCAACACAAAAATATCACACCGCTTCGAGGGCAGTTAGCAGGTTTTTTGCGTTACCGTGTTGGAGATTGGAGAATTGTGTTTCGAGTCGATAATGAGAAAAGAATTGTGATAATAGAATCTATTACAACAAGAGGGGGAGCATATCGTTAATCCATCATGAATTTAGAGAAAGTTAACGAGGCTTTGTCAAAACCTAAAAAATAATGCCTGATGCAGAGATGAGACCATGACTTATGAAACCATAGAAAAAGATTTTCAAAAAAAAGTCAGTTCCAAAATTCGTCTCGCATTTTTAAATGAAATTAAACTTTGAAAAAGCGTACAGATTGTAATCATCGCTCCAATGAAAGTACACCAACCCCCAAACCTGAAAGGCCATAATTGATTTTACCATCCTCAACAACAAGCGTCTCAGTGCTATCAAGTATTTTTACTTGACGATCATTGAAATCATCTAATCCCGATAGTTCAAAAGAGAGTGGATGATCTGCTTCATTGACAAGAATGAAAATCCAATCACCATCATGCTCTTTGGCTAACCAGCGAATGCTTTTCACATCGGAACTGGAGGAAGGATGGACTTTCAACTTAACCTTATTGTTTTCATCCGGTGCGGCAAGGAATGGCTGCAAGGTATGGAGTTCGGAAACCACGGTTTTTAAGTCTTCCCAAAGTTGTGCATCCTCTTTTATGGCAAAGGTTCCCCAGTAAAGAATCCCGCGGGCGCCATTGACGATGGTGTCATAAGCCATGAATCGGGTTTGATGTAACGTTGGTTGTGGTCTGGGTTGTGAAGTTGTACTTGTTTCACCCAAGTCATCCCAACCGAATCCCTGTAAGACCATCCACACCGGTTTGTCTGGAGCAGAGCGTTGCATACGCCGAGTGTAAGCGCCTACACAGGGCAAATTTCTTTCGGGCAAATCGCTGTGACCGACTCTCGGCCCAAAGGGAACGGGGTAGATATCACAGCCTACAATATCGGCGACGGTTCCGAAACGTTTTAAATCCCGCATGGAATTCCGGGGAGCATGATTGAACCATATGACATGATTTGGATCGGTTTCACGTACCAATTTTGTTCCTGAGGATAATTGTTCATACAAAGGTTGGAGATGCTTTCTCCAGTCACTTAATCTTTCATTTGCTGGATTTAATCCAACAATTTTCCTTATTTGTTCCTCTATATCTTCAGCCGGCTTATATCTGGCAGTATTCCGGCAGCGTTTCCATTGATCAACCAGTTTATCTAATTCTTGGGTTTCTTCAGTGGTTGATTTATATTTTCTGATCGCTTTTTCAACTTTATTCCAGCGATCTATTGCCCTGTTCCAACGGCGCCACCAGACATTCCATAATATTTCATCCGGCCCTTCCCAGACCGCCAGGGCGGGGTGAGTTTTGTACTGATTCACCAGTGATTTCAGGTTTTCTTTTTCCGAATCGGATGAAACGGCTATCCCGCCTAAAGGAATCCAGCACTGCAGTCCCTGTTCGTAAGCCAAATCCATAGAGTTTTGAGTAGCTTTTGCGCGAATTAAATTGAATCCGGCTTCAGCCATCTCTTTGGCAAATGCTTCATCTTCAGCGGTCTGATATAAACCAATCACAAATCGTCTCTCTCCGTCTACTCGAAGCATACCATCTTCATCGATGGATGTCGGATAAGACCATGTACTTGTCCCTGCAATGCATAATAATAACAAAGAATGGAATATATTTTTCGCCACCAGGCTGAAATGTTTATTTTGATAATTCATTATTTTTTTTCTCCACTTCTTCCGCCATTTGTTTTCTGTAATCTTTTAATTTCTCATGAAGCGTACTATCAGAAACGGAAAGAATTTGGACAGCCAGAATGCCCGCATTATACGTTCCGTCAATCGCCACAGTGGCGACTGGCACGCCTTTTGGCATTTGTACCGTGGAATAAAGAGAATCCTGTCCGCCCAAAGGGGAGCCGGATAAGGGAACACCGATTACGGGTAAAGCCGTTTGTCCTGCAACACTACCAGCAAGGTGGGCAGCATAACCCGCCCCACAAATAAAAACTTTTATCCCCTGTTCCGGTGCACTTTGTACATAATTTTTGACAAGTTCCGGCGAGCGGTGGGCGGACATGATGTTCAATTCATAATCTACCTCAAATTGTTCCAACGCTTTGACCGCTCCCTCCATTTTTTCTCGATCGGATGGGCTTCCCATAATAATAGCAACTGTCATATTAGCTCCTGTTAATAATTATTTATTAATTAAAAGTATCTGCAATTATTCATCTTACTCTAATCAAATCCTAATTCATACAAATTTATCCAAAACACATATAAATAAGCAAAAATATATTACAAAATACTCAATAAAATTGCATTTATGTAAAAATAAATCAACAAGAGTATCTATCCATCGATAGAATGCATAATAAATTTTAGTATTATACTATATCAAACATTGAACTTCCAAGTTCTCTACAAACCCAAAAAAGCCTGTGGATAAACTGTGAATAAACATAAAATCTATTCATAGAAAATTAGAATAAACCAATGATTTTTCCATCGGATAAAAGGTCGATCTTTAATGCTGCAGGTACTTTAGGTAAACCGGGCATTAACATGATATCACCGGTAATCACGACAATGAAACCTGCACCCGCCCGGACTTCAATGTCTTCTACGTGAAGTGACCATCCCGAAGGTGCTCCAAGTTTGCTTGAATCGTCGGATAATGACGCTTGAGTTTTCGCCATGCAAATAGGCAAAGCGGACAGACCATCCGCTTCAATACGTTTTAATTTTCTCTCTGCTTTGGTAGAATAGCGTACATCGTCAGCCCGGTAAATTTCTTTGGCGATCAGCTCGATTTTCTTTTTAACTGGTAGATCGCATTCATATAAAGGTTTAAATTGGCTTTGACCATTGTTGATTGTATCGATTACTGTTTCAGCCAGATCAATACCTCCTTCTCCCCCTTTCGCACAAACTTCTGATACAGCTGCCGGGACTTGCAGATCTGAGCAAAACGCTTTAAGAGCATTTAGTTCTTCTTCACTGTCTTGTGGGAACCGGTTGATAGCCACGATTGGAGAAACACCAAATTTTCTGATATTTTCGACATGAACTCGCAGATTGCTGCATCCTTTCAACATGGCTTGCGTATCTGGTTTAGCAATGGAATGCAGTGATACTCCGCCGTGCATTTTTAGAGCGCGAATACTGGCCACGATAACAACCGCTGAGGGATTTAATTCACCAATGCGGCATTTGATGTCAAAAAATTTTTCCGCTCCAAGATCAGAACCAAAACCCGCTTCAGTTATACAATAGTCAGCCAGTTTCAATCCCATCTTTGTTCCGATCATACTGCTGCAGCCGTGAGCGATATTGGCAAATGGGCCGCAATGAATAATAGCGGGAGTGCCTTCAATCGTTTGCACCAGGTTGGGTTTTATCGCTTCTTTCAACAAAACGATCAAAGAACCAATTACACCTAATTCCCGGGCAAACACCGGCTTGAGTTGAGGGGTATGAGCAACAAGTATATTGGAAAGTCTTTCCCGTAAATCCTCTATATTCTTTGAAAGTGCCAAAATCGCCATAATTTCTGAAGCGACGGAGATTATAAAACCGGTTTCCCGCGGGAAACCATTCAAACGTCCTCCCAGGCCGACCACCACATTACGGAGTTGGCGATCGGCAAGGTCCATGACACGAGGCCATTTGATTCGTCCTGAATCGATATCTAAATTATTTTCTTTAACGATATGATTATCGATAATTGCAGCCAGTAAATTATGAGCCGTGGTAACTGCATGAATATCACCGGTAAAATGCAAATTGATTTCGTCCATGGGGAGAACTTGAGCGTATCCACCACCAGCTGCACCACCTTTTATACCAAAGGTTGGACCGAGTGAAGGTTCTCTGATACACACCACATGTTTCTTCCCCAATTTGCCAAACGCTTCCGCTAAACCAATAGAGGTAACGGTCTTGCCTTCCCCTGCCGAAGTCGGGGTCATGGCTGTAACGAGAATCAATTTACCATCCGGCCTGGATGACAAACGCTCCATCACGTTAAGGTGGATTTTGGCTTTGGTTTTGCCATAAAGATCAATATCATCTTCTGTCAAATCAAGCTGTTCAGCGATTTTGGTGATGGGGAGTAATTCAATACTTTGAGCAAGTTCAATGTCGCTTAACATAGTCCTCCCAACAAAGGCAATCCTTTCAAAAAAACGTAATCGAAAAAAATTAAATTATTTATGGGATTATAAGGGAGGATAAAATAAGGTGAAGATGTGTAGCATAATCAAAATGAATCATACCATAATTTTATCCTGAAATTTCCTCGCCACCATCGACGTTGATAACATTTCCGGTAATCCAATCCGCTTCAGGTAGGGACAAGGCGCATATGGCTTTTGCCACATCTTCAGGAGTAGTCATTCGTTCGGATGGATTGCTGCACGTTGCGCATTCAACCAGTTGTTCATGTCCGGGTATTTTTCTTAAGGCGGGTGTATCGGTCACACCGGCGCAAATGGCATTGGCACGTACACCTTCCTTACCCAGTTCGAATGCGATTTGCCGAATATGAGATTCAAGCGCCGCTTTGGCAGCCGAAACCGCGCCATAATTCGGCCACACCCGGCGGCCGCCCGCGCTAGTCAATGCAAAGATGCGGGTTCCCTGGCCGATCAATCCCACCTTTCTTAAATCCTGAACCCAATACACCAGGCTGTGCCCCATTACATTCAGTGTCATTTCCATTTGTGAACGTGACAGTTCGTTATCATGTTCACTATCGAAGTACCGTTTCAAAGAGCCGAACGCCAAGCTATGCAAGACCACGCGCAATGGTTTTTCTGCTCTCAGTTTTTCTCTCATGCTTTCAATGGCGGATAATCTTTCCTCTTTATCGGCTGCATTGAAATTAAAGTACTCGACTTCCACGTTGTGGTGTTTCATTTTTTCTATTTCTAGATTGACGCGGTCCATGGCTGAGCGCCGGTCAAAATGAACGCCGTATAGATTCATTCCACGAGAGGCCAGTTCATGAGCTGTAGCCAGACCGAAACCACTGGACGCCCCTAAAATAACCCCCCATTCGTTTGTAAACCAACTTGTTTTCAAGATACCTCCTTCGGATCGCCAACATTACTAAATGCAAAGTCGGAACTCGGCTTTAATTTCAAAATGCATAGTACGCAATGAGAACTCAAAGATAGGTTGTATCAGGCAATGATGCTGAGGATTGTAAGGCGTCCGCCGCTGCGGACTGCTGGCTTAATAATGCTGCCGAGACGGCAGCGTTACGGGGTGCCACCCCTGACAGCGGCGTTACATTAATATGGTATCGAACGAGTCTATTACACTTCTTTCACCGCTGGAAATGAGCGTTGATTTCATACGAACGATTGGCATGTTCTTATAGATAAATCGCGATGCCAAAATCTTTTTACGGGCATTTTTGACAGAAAGTTTCAATAGTAAATAAGAAATAATGAGAAAGATGCATAAATCCACCATATCCCGTGCATAAAGGTTTTGATATTTTTCATCCTGCTGGTTGTAAAAGGACAAAGTTTCTTCAGCCAAATTCAAGTGATTGCGAACCATGGAGAGTAAAGATTCGTCTACGCCGGTTGGGATGGAATGATCCAGCTCACGAATATAGGTAAAGAATGTGCCGCTGGTAATTCCACCAATCGTTGCCACCACCTGCAGTTGGGATGTGCCCTCATAAATATTCGTAATTTTGGCGTCCCGGTAATAGCGTTCCACCGGATAATCTTTCATATAACCACTGCCGCCATGAACCTGGATAGCGTCATGAGTGACTTTTTGACACATTTCAGTAGCGAACAGCTTACTCATAGGAGTCAGCATATTGGCAAAACGTTTAAATTGAGCACGGCGGTCTTTCATCGCTTTTTGCTCTTCGCCGGACAGGGTTTCTTTTTCTAGTTCATGTTCAAGCAATTTGTCCATATCGACGGTTCGGCAGGTATCCATGTTGAGGGCTCTGGCGGCTTCGATATTAATTTTCATATCTGC
>CAZXSQ010000365.1:0-7297 GCA_964643335.1 uncultured bacterium | reverse complement strand
CTCGAAGTTTAAAATTGGAGATGGACTTCTTGGCCCGGGTTACCACAGGTTGTTGGCCCGCAATAATCGACAAATTCTCACGGAGAGAGTCCAGCATTTTGGCGTCACGGCTAGCCTCACCGATGCCCATGTTAATAACCACTTTTTCCAATTTGGGCACCTGCATCACGTTTTTATAACTGAACGACTTCATCATTTCGGGAATCACCCGGTTCCTATAGTCGTCCTCTAAACGTGAACGGTATCCTATCATATTCGCCACGTTACCGGACTCTTGCTTTTGCTTTTTTGATTTCTTTTCCTGTTTATCTGCCATAATGATTCACTCGCTATTTCGTCAATCGTAAATTCGAGGGATGAATAGGGCCTTCTGTTTCAATGATTCCACCTGGTTGATTCGCCTGTGGATTGGGTTTACGGTGTTTTTTCCTCATATTGACTCCCTGCACATAGACCCGGCCTTTTTTCCGGTCAACATCAAGAATCTTACCGGTTTTCCCTGTATCTTCGCCCGAAATGACTTCCACAATATCCCCTTTTTTTAGACGTATTTTATGCATCATAATACCTCCGGAGCCAAGGATATAATCTTCATGAATCCCTTATCGCGCAGTTCACGCGCCACCGGACCAAAAATACGCGTCCCAATCGGATCACCGGCTTCATTGACCAGAACAGCCGCATTCGTGTCAAACCGTATGGTTGAACCATCCGGCCGTAATATTTCCTTCTTGGTCCGGACAACAACGGCTTTCACCACCGTTCCCTTTTTCACGTTCGAATCGGGAATAGCCTCTTTCACACTCGCGACAAACACGTCTCCAATCCGGGCATAACGGCGGCGGGAACCGCCAAGAACTTTGAAACACATGACTTTGCGTGCTCCCGAGTTATCTGCGACAATCAATTTTGTATATTCTCGAATCACAGCGTTCCTCCACGGCTCCTGATCATACTTTTACAGCTTTACGGACAGTGTCTAAAAACCGCCACCGCTTTGTTTTGCTATAAGGCCTTGTTTCCATGATGCGAACGACATCACCCATTTCGCACTCACCATTCTCGTCGTGGACATACACCCGCTTGTTGCGGCGGATGACTTTGCCATATTGGGGGTGTTGCACAAGCCTTTCCAATTCGACTACAGCGGTTTTCTGCTTCGCCCCACTCACGACTCGGCCTTCTCGTAATTTTCTATTGCTTTCTCTATTTTTCATGACTGCCCACCTGCCTCGGAGGATTTCTCTTCTTTTACGGTCAGAGCTCTCGCAATGTCTCTTCGTGCTTCACGAATTTTATTCGTATTTACCAGTTGACTGGTATGAAGCTGCATTCGTAAATTGAATAACTGCCTTCGCATTTCGTGTAATCTTATATCCAGTTCCTCCAAGGAGAGGGAACGAAAATCGTCGGCTCTCATGATTCCTCCCTATACTATTTCTTCCCGTGAAGTAAACCGGACTTTCAAAGGAAGTTTATGCCCAGCCAGGCGAAACGCTTCACGAGCGATTACTTCGGGAACTCCGCCTAATTCAAACATGATATGCCCCGGCTTCACCACGGCCACATGCATTTCGGGTGCTCCTTTGCCGCCCCCCATCCGCGTTTCTGCAGGTTTGGAGGTGATCGGCTTGTGTGGAAATACTCGAATCCACACTTTGCCTCGGCGTTTGATATGACGGGTAATGGCAATTCGAGCTGCTTCTATCTGCCGTGATGTGATCCAGCCTCCAGTCATTGCTTTCAATCCATAATCGCCAAAGTCCACATGGTTCCCTCGGCAGGCCAATCCCCGCCGATTACCTCGATGAACTCTTCTATATTTTTCTCTTGATGGCATTAACATCAGGAAGCCACCTCCTGTGTCTCTTCTGAAGTACGTGTGGTCATTTCACCTTTGTAAATCCAAACTTTCACACCGATGCGCCCATAAGTAGTCCGGGCTTCAGAAAATCCGTAATCGATATCCGCTCTCAACGTGTGCAGCGGAACCCGGCCCTCACGGTACCATTCGGTTCGAGACATTTCCGCCCCTCCCAGCCTACCGGCCACCATGACTTTGATGCCGGTAGCGCCGGCCTGCATAGACGATTGTAATGCCCGTTTCAAAGCCCGGCGGAATGAAACCCGGCGCTGTAATTGAAGCGCTATGCTCTCCGACTGCAACTGAGCGTCAAGTTCGGGATTTTTTATTTCACGGATATTTATATGTATTTGGCGTTCGGTGATATTGCTTAGTAATTTCTTTAACTGTTCAACCTCGACCCCTTTTCGGCCGATGATTATACCCGGCCGGGCGGCATAAATTGTGATCCGCATCCGTTGTGTAAACCGCTCAATTTCCACTTCGCTGATGCCCGCATGGAACATCCTGCCTTTGATCTCTTTACGGATGCGAAGGTCTTCGTGTAATAAACTGGCATAATCCTTTTCGGCGAACCACCTGGATTTCCAGTTTTTGAAAACGCCAACCCTGAAACCGTATGGATGTACTTTTTGACCCACGATTATTTCCTCACCTTCTCCATTTACTCTTCAACTTTTGGCCCAAGTTCGACTGTGATATGACTCAAACGTTTTCTGATTCTCATGGCGCGCCCCATCGGAGCCGGCCGATAGCGTTTCAACATTCGGCCTCCATCTACAAAGACGTTACGAACAATCATCTCGTCAGGATCGAATTCAGTTGTCTCTTGTACATTGGCAGCCGCGGAACGCAACACTTTCAATATAATGTCTGCCGCTTTTTGCTTCGGGATAAAATTTAAAATATTGACCGCCTCTTCAAATTCTTTTCCCCGAATCGAGTCTGCGACAAGACGTAACTTTCTTGCAGACATTCGGCAATGGCGTAAAGTAGCATGCATAGCCATTTTTAATTCTCCTATTTCAATCGCATCACCCGAGCTGTTTTTCCACCATGGGTCCTGAATGTTCTCGAGGGTGAAAATTCACCCAGTTTGTGCCCTACCATGTTTTCAGTCAGGAAAACCGGCACGAACTTTTTCCCATTATGGACGGCAATAGTATGGCCTACCATTTCGGGAACAACTGTACAATCTCTCGACCAGGTGCGAATGACTTTCTTTTCCCCACGTTCGTTCATCCCTTGAATTCGCTTCAAGAGTCTTTCATCGATATTCGGTCCTTTTTTTAGAGATCGACCCATAATTCAACACCTATTGTCATGTATAAAGAAATTCACTTCTTTTTCCTTTTTTTTGATTCCAAAATCATATTGTTTGTACGTTTATTGCGCCTGGTTTTATACCCTTTTGTCGGTACACCCCAGGGTGTGCATGGATGACGCCCACCGGACGAACGGCCTTCACCCCCTCCGAGCGGGTGATCCACCGGATTCATGACGACCCCGCGCACATGCGGCCGTCTACCAAGCCAGCGAGCACGTCCTGCTTTCCCTATGGCCACATTTTCATGATCCCCATTCGAGGTTTGGCCTATCGTTGCCCGGCAGTTGGCATGAATCATCCGGATTTCGGACGACGGCATCTTGACTCGCACATAGTTGCCCTCTCGGCCCATAACCTGGACTGAAGTTCCACCTGACCTGGCAATGGAAGCGCCCTTGCCGATCTTCATTTCAACCGCATGAACAATGGTACCGTCAAGAATATCTTTAAGAGGAAGGCAATTTCCCAATCGGTGAGGGGCTCCCTCACCCGATAAAATTTGCTGACCAACCTCTAATCCATCAGGCGCGATAATGTAACGCTTTTCACCATCAGCGTAATTCAGCAGCGCAATTCTGGCGGAACGGTTGGGATCGTATTCAATTGAGGCAACCTTAGCCGGGATACCATCCTTATTGCGTTTAAAATCGATCAGCCGGTAACGCCGGCGGCTTCCGCCGCCGCGATGACGAACAGTGATCCGCCCGTTTACATTCCGCCCGCCTTTATTTCGCTTCGATTTCAGTAGTTTTTTCTCCGGTTTCTTACCGGGAGTTATGGTATCAAAGGCGGATGTGGTTTGAAAACGCCGCGTCGGTGTCGTTGGATTGTATTTTTTAATTGCCACGATAAAAACTCCAGATTCAGCTTAAACAAACTCGATAGCGTATCCTTTTGCCAGTTTAACTAAAGCTTTCTTGTAACCGCTTTTTTTACCCACGATCCCGCGGTAACGGTCCAATGTTTTCTTGGGATGTACCGTAATCGTTCGAACATTTTCGACTTTCACATTAAAAGACTTTTCAATAGCGTCTTTGATTTGAATCTTGTTGGCATCCGGCCGAACCCGAAAAGTATAAGTATTCTCTTTTTCCGAATAAGTTGTTGAACGTTCTGTAAAAATCGCTTCACGGATCACTTCGTAATTATTCATTTTGGCTCATCCCTCCTGACTTGGTGAGCCGCTGCTGGTACGACTCGACTGCCGCTTTGGTTAAAAAGAGATAGTCCGATTCAAATAAAGCCAATGGGGAACAGGTATTGGTGGATTCAATATCGGCGTAATCCAAATTGCGGATAGAAAGGACAGTATTCGTCTGGGGATCGACATCGACAAACAAGGTAGTTCCATCCACTTCAAAAGCATCAAGAATATTCACGGCCTGTTTGGTTTTAATCTCTTCAAAATTCAAATCTTCAATTACATAAAAGCGGCCGGTATCGATTTTTAATGAAAGACATTGCCGAAAAGCCTCTTTTTTCATTTTTTTCGTGATTTTTTTGCGATACGATCGTGGAACCGGTCCAAATTGGGTGGCGCCACCGCGATGATGGGCCGCATAAATAGTTCCTTGTCTTGCCCGGCCAGTACCTTTTTGCCTGTACGGCTTTTGCTTATTTCCCCGGATTTCATTGCGGTTCTTCGTTTTAACCGTTCCCTGCCGCTGGTTCGCCAAATAACTGACTAGAACCTGATGCAAAAACACATCGTTCACAGGAACGTCAAAAACGGACTTGTCCATGTCAATCTGTCCGGACACATTTTTTTGATGATCATATACGTCGACTGTTACCATGACTCTACCATTTATTATTTACTTTTTAGATTTCTTAGCTACATTCCTGGTGGTTTGTTTCACGAAAAGGATGCCGCCATTCGGTCCGGGAAGTCCACCGCGGATATAAAGAATATTATTTTCGGCATCCACTTTGACCACTTCCAAATTTTGAAGGGTCACCTTCTCATTGCCCATCTGTCCCGGCAAAGTCTTTCCTTTAAATATGCGAGCCAGCCCTGTACCGGGGGAAACCGCTCCAATAGCCCGGTGAAACATAGAACCATGTGTTTTCCTTCCACCATGCCAATTGTGGCGTTTCATGCCACCTTGGAATCCCCGGCCTTTGGACGTCCCAGTTACATCAACCTTGTCTCCGTCTTCAAAAAGCGAGCCGTCCAACGACTGCCCAACTTGAAATTGTTCCACATCGTCAGTCCGAATCTCTTTCAAAATTCGCTGAGGCTGAGTTTTGGCCTCCCTGAAATGGCCCAACATCGGCATATTGACCGATTGAGGCTTCGCTTTTAGATAACCAATCTGCAATGCGTTGTAGCCATCCTTTTCTTTGGACTTAATTTGCACGATTGGACATGGCCCCACTTCAACCGCAGTTAAGGGTATCAGACTGCCATCCTCAGAATATACCTGCGTCATTCGCAGTTTTCGTCCTAAAATCGCTTTAACCATTTGCTTTTCACCTATGGTGTATTACAGCTTGATTTCTACATGGACTCCGGCCGGTAGTTCGAGCTGGGTAAGTGCGTCCATCGTTTTGGGACTCCAGTCGAGAATCTCCACCAACCGTTTATGAGAACGAATCTCAAACTGTTCTCTTGATTTTTTATCCACATGGGGCGAGCGAAGAACGGTGTATTTAGAGATTTGGGTCGGTAGCGGAATGGGGCCGACGATTTTGGCTCCCGTCCGCCGGGCTGTATCCACTATCTCCCGGGTTGATTGATCCAATAACCTGTGATCATACCCTTTAAGCCGGATTCGTATTTTATTCGGTCTTTCAGCCATAATAATATTTACTCCGCTCGCATCCTTGTTTATTCAATAATCGAAGCGACAACGCCGGCACCTACCGTTCGGCCGCCTTCACGCACAGCAAATCTCAGTTCCTGCTCCATCGCGATGGGGGTGATCAGCTCTCCCTCCAGCGTCACGTTGTCGCCCGGCATGACCATCTCCGTCCCTTCCGGCAACGTCACCACGCCTGTCACATCCGTCGTCCGGAAATAAAACTGCGGGCGGTATCCATTAAAGAACGGCGTATGGCGGCCGCCCTCGTCTTTGGACAACACGTACACGTTCGCCGTGAACTTCCGGTGCGGTGTGATGCTCCCCGGTGCCGCGATAACCTGGCCACGCTCGATACCTTCACGCTCGATCCCGCGCAGCAGCAAACCTACATTGTCTCCCGCTTCACCGTAGTCCAAAGTCTTGCGGAACATCTCCACGCCGGTCACAACGGTCGGTATGGCCTTGTCCACCAGGCCGACAATCTCTACCTTTTCACCGGTTTTAATACGGCCGCGCTCGATACGCCCCGTGGCCACCGTTCCCCGGCCGGTGATGCTGAACACGTCTTCCACCGCCATCAAAAACGGCTTGTCCACATCGCGCTCAGGTACCGGAATATAGTCATCCAGCGCCTCCATCAATTCGATGACGCATTGGGTCGCTACCGGATCCTCCGGATTCTCCATCGCTTTCAGCGCCGATCCCTTGATCACCGGCACGTCATCCCCCGGAAACTCGTACGAGGTCAGCAATTCACGGACTTCCAGTTCCACCAAGTCCAGCAGTTCCGGATCATCCACCATGTCCACTTTATTCATAAACACGATAATATAAGGCACTCCCACCTGCCGGGCCAGCAGAATATGCTCACGGGTCTGGGGCATGGGGCCGTCCGCAGCCGAAACCACCAATATCGATCCGTCCATCTGGGCGGCTCCCGTGATCATGTTCTTGACATAATCCGCGTGTCCCGGACAGTCCACGTGTGCATAATGGCGTTTATCCGTCTCATATTCCACGTGAGCCGTGGCAATCGTGATCCCGCGTTCGCGTTCTTCCGGCGCGTTGTCGATGCTGTCAAACGTTCGTATCTGGCCTTTTCCGCCTCGCGCCTGCACCATTGTCATCGCCGCCGTCAAGGTCGTCTTCCCGTGGTCCACGTGACCTATCGTTCCTACATTTACGTGCGGTTTCGTCCGCTCAAACTTCTGTTTCGCCATGGTGATTCCTTTCTCACGATAAGAATCAAAGCCCACGACCGGGATTGAACCGGTGACCTCATCCTTACCAAGGATGTGCTCT
>CAZXSQ010000364.1:0-7343 GCA_964643335.1 uncultured bacterium | reverse complement strand
TCTTAATACAATTCACACCCAAAAAATGAATCTCAATAAATCATTTCGTACTTTTGTAAGCTTATTTAGTTTTTTACTGCTGATTCTTTCTTCAGGAGTTTCGGCACAAAACCAAACCAACTCTGAACTGTCCCCGGAACAAAAAGACCTCGAATTTGCCGACGGCCTTTACCAGCGGGAAATGTATGAATCCGCCGCTGAGCAATACGGTGAATTCATCCGGAAATATCCAGCCAGTTCCAACAGAGAAATTGCACTCTTCCGGCAGGGGGAATCGTGGTATCAACTGGCTTTATCACTGAACAAATCTAATCCGGTCAAAGCAAAAATTAATCTGGTAAAAGCGAAACAGGCCTTTCAGGATTTAATCAAGGCATTTCCCCATTACGATAGGATCCATGATGCGCTTCTGCGGCATGGTGAAATTTCTTATAAAGTTGGAGACTTCGAAAAAAGTATCGACTCTTTGAATCGTGTTATCAAAGAAGCAAAAGAACCCGATCTTTTGGAAGCGGCTCTGTTTTATGCGGGACGCAGTTATGAATCCTTGAAACAAATTGAAAAAGCGGAACAAAAATACAGGCAGATTCGCGATACGTATCCCAAAGGCGAATACGCCGCTTTTTCAACATTCCTTCTCGCTGAATTATTGGCTAATAAAAACAACAACAAGGAAGCCACAAATCTACTGAATGATCTATGGAAAAATCCTGCTAAATACGGGATTCAATCCAATGCGCCGTTGATTGACGAGGCCCAGCTGCGTGCCGCTCAGATTTTATATAATATGGAGCGTTTCACTGAAGCGGCCGATGCGTATTTAGCCTACGTGAAAGCGAATCCTCAAGGTGAGAACGCCGCCAAAGCCAAATATGGAGCCGCCTGGTCTGAATACAAGCAGGGAAATTTCTCCCAAGCCCTCGAAATTGCCCGCACACTTCAAAAACAGGTTTTGCCTCAGGATCTGGCGGCCGGAATTATATTCTTGAAAGGAACCTGCGCCTACCGGCAGCAAATGTACGATGAAGCGATCCGTTATTTTCGTGAAGTCATTGCAGACCCCAATGCGGGAGATTACCGCGAACGTTCATGGTATCAACTAGCCTGGTCATACTATCTTTCCAAACAATACGGCAACGCTTTAAGGGAATGCATGAATCTCTTACAGCAGTCACTGTCCACATCAATGAATTGCAACGTTCATTATCTCCTCGCGCAGACTTATGCCCATCAGAAAAAATACGGCGAGGCGGTATCGGAACTCCGTTTGATTCAAAAACTCGATCCAAACAGCGAGTATGCCGAGGAATCACTTTATCTCTTGGCGGATTTACTCTACCGGATGGAAAATTACGATGAATCTGCACAGGTCTTCATTCAATTTTTTGAATCCTATCGAACATCTTCAAGGGCAAAGGAAGCGCTTAGTTGGGCATGCAATGCGTATTTTGCGAGCAAAGACTACCCCATGGCCATTCAAATAGCAGAACGTCTTCTTAAAGAGTTTTCTGATTTTGAAAACCGTGAGGAAACAATTTACCGTAAAGCACTGGCTCAATACCAATTGAAAGAATATAAACAAGCAATCAACACGTTTAAAGAAATACTTCAACTGAAAACCGGTACCAAAAAATCCGATGCGCTCTATTGGACAGCCTATATTTATGAACTTATGGGAGATCGTACTTCCGCTTCAGCCACCTATGGCCGGCTGTTACATGAATTCCCTGAATTTGAAAACCGGAATGAAGTCATTTTGCGGAAAGCTTTGTGTGATTATCAAAACGAAAAGTATTCTTCAGCCTACGAAGGTTTTCTTACTCTGCTCGATACCGATATGGCATCCCAATTACCTGGAGAGACGATTTTCTGGATGATCTTTTTTGCAGATGAGCAAGGGAACCACAAAGAAGCGTTATACATAACCGAACGGATTTTGTCCTTGTTCAATTCACCCGGATTTCGTGAAAGAGCATATGTGGCGAAAGGCAACCAGCTGATCGCTTTGAAAAAATGGCACGAGGCTCAACAAAATGCGGATCATTTTCTGGAAAAATTTCCCCAAAGTAAATTCAAACCGGAAATTTATTGGAGTAAGGCCAGAGCATTGGAGGCGCTTGGACACAAAGAAAATAGCCTAAAATTGTATGACAAGAGCCTTGCAGCACTTAATAAGTTGGGAAGTCCGGATGCTTCGTTCGAAGCAACATTGTATGTAGACCGCGGCCGTCTGCTCGAATCCTTGAATCGGCCGGGGGAAGCGCTGGAATCGCTTCTGCGGGTGGCCATCATTTACGACCATCCCGAACTCACCCCTGAAGCCATGTATCGAAGCATTAAATGCCACCTGGCGGTCGATGAAAAACAAGAAGCACAAATTCTTTATAAGGAACTTATGGAAAAATACAAAGATTCTCCTTGGTACAGCAAGGCTAAAGCTGAATTTTCGGATAGAATTAGTTCAATAGAAAAAAAATCGTAATGAATCATGCAGGTTATTTCTATTATAAAAAGATTGCATGATTCAGAGTCGTAACATGAAGCGTTCAAAATACCAATACAATATCAGACCCCCCATTACACATTCCCGGCTGCGGAGGAATACGAACCGGATATTTGCTGCCGCCCTGGCTATTTCAATTTTATCCCACTTAACTTTTCTCATCGTTTCCCAGTCATGGCAGGTTGCCAATCTGCAGCATATTGAGAGGGGAGTTGAAACTCTCTTCAAGGTCAAACTCCACAGACTCGAATCCCGAAACTTTGCCTCCAGGCCAACCCAGGAACAACTTCGAGAAGCACGGGAAAAGATGATCCAACAAGAAATGAATAGATTGGCCGAACTTCCAGTGCGTTCAGCGAATCCCGAATTAAATGAGATGGCTCCTTCCATGCCAACGGATTCATTGCCTGATTTTACTGAATCGGAAGAAGAGATAGACGAATTCGAAAACGATCAGGCAGCCAAATCGCTGATAACATCAGACAAAAGCAGCCACGCGGTTAATGAATTCGAAGAACAATCAGGGAAAAAAGCATTAAACGATGTTCCCAAAAGTCAACGGATTCCCCTCACAGGAAGAGGGAAAGGTTCCCGCAAACGTTTATTGGCGGGGCTGCCTCCTCCGAGATTGAATTCGAATCCTACTGTTGTTCGTTCGCTTACTACGGTTCTTGCCCCTGATGAAGCGCCACAGGAACCGGATATAGAGATATCCGAACCACAAATCGACCTTCCCCCTGTCAATGAGCTTTTGCCTTCACCGGAGTTAAGACGCTCCAGTCCAAGGCCGGCGTCTTTGAAAAAGGAAGAAGAAGCCAAAAAAGAAATTGAAAAGCGGTATGTTCAACTGGATGATTTAGTGGATGTCGATCTGTTCACTTACCATCATACTGGTGGGGACGGGTATTTTATGGTGCGAATCCGTCCGAAAGCTGCAGATGAACGTCTGCGAATTCTGCCAAAAGATATCATCCTTGTGCTGGATGCTTCCGCCAGTATGGGTAGAAGACGTATCAATGTGCTTAAGCGGGAAATCAACAAGATTCTCCAGCGCTTGAGACCTGAAGATCAGTTCAATGTTGTCGGTTTCAAACGAAATGTTCGAAAGTTTACCGAAACCTTTTCGCCGGTTACCGAAGAAACTGTTGAGGAAGCATGGGATTTTATAAAGCCACTTGAAGCGTCAGGACGCACCGATATTTACCGCTCACTGCAGCCTCTGGTTCAATTAGGGACAAAAAGAGCCAGGCCATTGATCCTGATTCTACTTAGTGACGGCCGCCCCAATGTCGGTATTGTCAACAGCAGAAAAATCATTAATGATTTAACCCGTTTTCGAGGGCCGAGTACCTCCATTTTCTGTATAGGCACAGGAGAACAACTGAATAATTATCTCCTGGATATGCTCGCATTCAGAAATCGCGGATTGGTCGCCTTTGAACGCAGCAACGATCAACTTCCGGATGTTATTCAATCTGTCTTCGGTTACGTTGAAGATCCGGTGCTTTTAAAAATCAATGCAAACTTCAGCGATGTGGATGAAGATGAGGTTTATCCAAAACAACTTCCCGATCTTTATTTAAAAGGGGAACTTCGAATGTGGGGAAGACTGGAGAATGAAAAAAAAATCAATATACGATTAGTCGGTGAAGCCTTTGATGAACAAAAGGAAATGATCCTGGAACTTCCAATCCCCGATAATGATAACGGTACCTATGAGATCGCCAGAGAGTGGGCACGCCGAAAGATTTATCATTTAGTCGGTAAAATGGTGGAAAAAGGTGATCAACCTCAATATCTTGAAGAAATCTGGAATATAAGCCGCACATATAACGTTAAAACCCCCTATTCTGACCAAATGCCCAATCCTTAACAAATCTCTTCTTTTAAAATTTTACACAAAATCTTGAGAAACCGGCTTTATTTATTTGCAAAAAGTTACAAAAGGCTTTATTTGGTCATTCGAATGATGGTAAAATACTATAGTAGATAAAAAGTATATTTTTCCTTTTTTGGGAGGTTTTAATTTCATGAAACGAGATGGATTTACTCTCATTGAACTACTTATCGTTGTTGCCATCATCGGTATACTAGCAGCGATTGCCGTTCCGAATTTCCTTAACGCTCAAACACGCGCCAAAGTGGCTCGTCAGTATGCGGATATGAAAGGCACAGTCACAGGAATCGAATCACTGAAGGTTGATAAAGGCGTCATGCTGATAGATTTTTGGGATGATGATACGGATTGGGGTATTGAACGGATGGCTGATAACTTCGGTGGTGTTGGCAATGTTGGCGAAGCCAATCGCCGGATGGTCCATGTTCTGGCCCCATTGACCTCGCCGGTTTCTTATCTAAGTGCTGTTCCGACCGATCCTTTTGCCGCTAGAATCAATCCTCATACTACAGGTGGACACTCCGAACGATTTGGAGTATGGGGAAATGACACATATCTTTATGTCGATTATGATTTGATGTCTTCAGGTGGAGGATATGGCGGAATCAACAGCGCCGCCGATCAAAGTATTGCTCGTCAATGGCATAGTGATATGAGAAGGGGAGACTATGTTTTATTTGGATTTGGTCCTGCTGCCCCGGAATTTTACAGCAGCACCTCTATGGGAGTCCGATCTTGGATTCCATATAACGTTTCTAACGGATTATACAGCATGGGCGACCTGATGATGAAAAATGGCACCGTTTTTGAATAAAAATACTGGGGTTGATAACACAATTCTCTGCATCTTCATGTGTATTTTTTTTAGTTAATGGGCGATCTTCCTAAAATAAGAGCGTGGTATTATGCTCATCTCGTTTTTGGATTTCTTGATTATATACTAGGCAGAGGCAATTCAAAACTTTTAACAATACTAATTGTATATATAGACTTCCAACAACTTTCATAGATAGTAAACTAAATGAGAGGGATTATCGAATCCCTCTTGTTTTTTTGTATTGGCATTTATAATTTTAAATTTAGTATGTTAATAACGGAGATCGTTCATGTTAATCACTCAAAGAAAATATATTGGGCTTATTGCTGTTGCTTTAATCTTAACGTTAACACAAATTCAAACTTATTCTGAAAGCAAAATATTATATGACGGCAATTCGCTCTACCACCATATACGTGTTACTGAAGAAGATGGATACCGCTACCTTTCTTTTGACCGCACACGCGGTTCCCAAAGCGCTGTGAATATCAACGATCCTTACGAGCTGAAATATCCCTACACCCGCGCCATGTTTCTTTCGCTGGCATTTACGGACCAGCTCCCGGAAAAAGTCCTCTTTGTCGGTTTAGGAGGAGGTTCCATGCCTAAAGTCATGGGTAAATACCTGCCACAAATTCAAATGGACATCGTAGAGATCGATTCAGAAGTGGTGCGCGTTGCGAAAAAATATTTTTTTTTCAATCCGACTTCCAATACCCGTATATTCATAAAAGACGGCCGTCAGTTTCTAAGAAGACATAAGGATTCTTACGACATTATCTTTTTAGACGCATATAATAACGATGCTGTGCCCTTTCACCTCACAACCAAAGAATTTTTTGAAATTGTCAAAAAGCGGCTCACACCCGACGGCATTGTTGTTTCAAACGTCTGGGGGCCGCGAAGTAATCAATTCTACACCGCTCAAATCAAAACGTATCAAGAAGTATTCTCGCGTCTGTACTTGTTAGATGCCATCACCTCAAACAATTACATTTTTATTGCCACGGCCCAAGACAAAGATATGTCCATCACAGAGCTGCATAAACAAGCAAATTCTTTGCAACAACATATTGACTTTCTTTTCAATCTTAGTCCGTTTGTGCGCACGTTGGAGGATTTGAGTTACACCAAAGTAGACGCCGATGTATTGACCGATGATTTCGCTCCAGTAGAATTGCTGAAATCACGGAGGATCCATTCAAATTGATACCTATCATTGTTTTCATCTCTGGCAGCATTGTGATGTCTTTCGAAATATTGGGCAGCCGAGTATTGGCTCCTCATTTCGGCAATACGGTTTTTGTGTGGGGCAGTTTAATTAGTGTGTTTCTTGGCGGGTTGACAGCTGGATATTGGAGCGGAGGGAAATTGGCCGATTATCGTGTTTCTTTAAGTCTCTTTGCCCTTTTACTCGCCATCCCAGGTATATTTCTATGCTGCTTTCCACTTTACTGCGATCCAATCAATAATTGGGTATTTGATAATGCTTTCGGTGAGCGTATGGAGCCGTTGATCGCCTCCTTGGCACTGTTTTTTCTTCCAACCATATTTTTAGGTGCGGTAAGTCCTTACGCAGTCAAACTGCAAGTTCGCACATTGAAATGGCTGGGGACTGGAGTTGGAAACCTTTATGCGATTTCCACCATGGGAAGCATCGTTGGAACTTTGTTAACTTCATTTTATCTAATTGTCTGGATTGGCGTGACAAAAATCATAGTGTGTGAAGGCTTGATTTTATTATTGGCCGCTTTTTTTGTGTGGATGGTGGATAAGAAAAAACCTTCAAAGCCGTTTATTCCGAATTCCCAATATAAAACAGAAAATTCGGCAAGCTGATTGCACAACTATATAATTTGAAGGCAAAATTAAAAGAAACAGAATAAATCCAAAAAAGGAGAAATACACACATGCATTTCTTTAAATGTTCAGTTTCGATGATACATTTTTGCCTTTTATTTTTTTGTTTAAGTCTGTCGGTGTCTGTAGCTGGGTCTCAAGACCGGCCAATTCATTTGCATCCCGAAAATTCCCATTATTTTGAATATCGCGGCGAACCGGCGGTTCTGATCACGTCTGCCGAGCATTACGGCGCAGTATTGAATTTGGATTTTGATTACAAGACA
>CAZXSQ010000363.1:0-7359 GCA_964643335.1 uncultured bacterium | reverse complement strand
GGTGTCAAAGCGTTGTAAAAACAACTTCCCCAAGTCCGTACTAATAACGATGACAATTCCTCCTATTACAAGGAAAAGAAGAATTAATATCAAATCAACAGCGGAGCGCCGTTTTCGAAAATGATAGAGATAGAAGATCAGCAGAAGAGCAATGCTCATCCATGCAGCCCGCACGAAGGTCAACAGAATGGCGATTCCGAATAAGGCTGTAATTCCACCCAAAAAGAGGCGTTCCCTGCTCTCTTCATATTCCAGCAAATAAGCCAAGAGGAATGAGAAGGTTATAGTGATAAAAGCGGCATAGATACAATGCTCTACAAAAAAGGGATTAGCGATTTCATCATATATTCGTATACCACCAACGGCCTGGGTTGCGAATCCGTATAAAATCAAGAGAGAGTGAACGATAAGACCCCCATATACAATTTGTTTTAATCGTCTTTCGGAATTAATATAATTGGCGATAATATAGTATCCGGTAAGGATATATCCCGTATCACGTATGAAGGCTTTTATGGAAGCGGAAAAAGCCTGGCTGTAGGTCAGGCTTATTGCCATGATTAAGTATAAGCATACTACTGCAATATTTAGAGGTGACCTGCGATACACAATTTTTTGAGTTCTCAGAATATCGAAGCCGGTTAATAAAAATAGTACTAAAATCAATATTTCGGTAGGAACTGTCAACCGGGTGGTACCTGTTACTTGTATTTCCAAGGAAAAAGCCAAAAAAAGGAAAATAACCAGAGGAAAATAGTCTGCGAATAAATAGATTATCACCACGCTTATGATGGCCGCTAACAATCCTCCTAATAACAGTGGGGATTTAAGCAAAAAAACAATTCCTCCGAGAAGCACCATTGCGCACAAACCGATTAGTGCGTCAGTCCGGTTCTTCGGTTCAAAGAGCGTTTGTATGGTCGTAACTGGTTCCGTCATAATTTTTAATCATAAAGGTATTTACGGTTATGTTTACAGTCAAGAACTATTGTTTAAGTGACTCTATTTACAAACATTAAGGTTTATGCTTGACAGTTTGAAAAGCTGTGCCTTAATTTTGTTAAAATTATTGATCCATCTCATTAAAGATTAGTGGATCGCCAAAATATAAAAAGTAGAACGAATGCCTTTTGTTGAAAATCACGCTGATAGTCATCTTGTGGGGCTTTATTTACGCGAAATCGGTAAATATTCATTATTATCCGCCGAAGAGGAAGCCGATCTCGCGAACAAATCCAAATCCGGAGATCAGGAAGCCCGCAGCAAAATTATTTTGTCCAATTTGCGCCTGGTGGTCAATATCGCTAAACGCTATCAAAACCAAGGTTTGGGTTTAATGGATCTTATTGAAGAGGGTAACCTGGGATTAATCAAAGCGGTTGAAAGATTCGATATTTCGCGTGAATGCCGATTCAGTACTTATGCCACCTGGTGGATACGGCAATTCATCAATCGAGCCATCACCAATCAAGGGAATCTGGTTCGGCTGCCGTCTCATAAGCGTGAGATACTTTTGAGAACCAAGCAGCGATTTCATGAAAGGTCACAAGATATTGGGCGTGATTTAAGCCCTTGGGAACTTTTGGAAGACCTTGAGCAGGACATACCTTCTGAAGACGCAGAAGAAATTGTTGACCTTATCTTTTCTCCAGCGATCGTAGAATCCCTTATCTTTGAAAGTGAGGAATCTGATCATGATTATCGTCTTGAAGATACCATCGGCCCGCGGCCGGATTATGAAATTTCTCTGCTTTCACGTGACAACCGAATCAATGAATTCGTCGAAAGACTGGGGGATCGATATCAACTTATTATCACCCGCCGGTTTGGTTTAGACGGTGAAGACCCGGAGCCGCTAAAAGATATAGCCAACAAGATGAATTTAACCAGGGAACGGGTCCGTCAGCTGCTTCACGACGGCTTAAACGCACTTCGTGAGATGATTGAACAAAGTGGTGAACAATACGATTTTTAATATCATCGAGGAGATACAACCATGGATATTAGTCAATATATTCGTCAGGTGCCAGATTTTCCTAAACCGGGAATCAATTTTTATGATATCACGACGCTATTGAATGAACCCAGTGCATTTCGATGGACCATTAACACGTTGGCGACTCCGTACGATCACAAAGAAATAAACAAAGTTGTGGCCATCGAATCCAGAGGGTTCGTTTTCGGTGCTCCGCTGGCACTTCGATTCGATGCGGGTCTGGTTCTTGTACGTAAGCCTAATAAACTTCCCTATAAGACTTATTCGCACACGTATGAGCTGGAATATGGGGAGGATACGGTTGAAATTCATCAAGATGCTATAGAAGAGGGGGATAAAGTTGTCATCATCGACGATTTATTAGCCACGGGAGGAACACTGGCTGCTACCATTGAGCTTGTCAAGAAGTTTAACTGTACTATCGTGGGAGTTTCCTGTGTGATTGAATTGACGTTCTTGAATGGACGCCAGAAACTACAATCTTACCCCTTTCACACTCTGGTACAGTATTCTGAGTGAACCGAATTTGAAGCAGTGCCGTATGGATGAGAAAGAATCCCAAGCAAACCGGATTATTATGCACATCGATATGGACGCATTTTATGCTTCCGTTGAGCAGCGTGATCATCCGGAACTGCGTGGTAAGCCTATTGTAGTAGGCGCCAGTCCGATGGACAGAGGGGTGGTCTCGGCTGCCTCTTATGAAGCGCGAAAATATGGGATTCGTTCTGCTATGTCTATGGCACAGGCACTGCGGCTATGTTCTAATGTCATCCGCAGGCCGCCAAATTTTAAAGCTTATAAAGAAGCTTCGGAAATCATTCACTATTATTTTCAAAAAATCACACCTGAAGTTGAACCTGTTTCATTAGACGAAGCCTATTTAGATGTAACCGGCTTAATGAAGGATTTCGCTCATGCGTCGGCAATCGGGCGAAGTTTGAAGCGCGATATTCGCATTTCAACTCAGTTGGTTGCGTCTGTCGGTATCGGACCGAATAAGTTTCTGGCAAAAGTTGCTTCGGATTATGATAAACCGGATGGATTTTTTGTGATTAAACCCGATGACGTTCTGGATTTTCTATTACCGCTTTCGGTTAGAGCTCTTCCTGGGGTTGGCAAAAAAACCGAAATGCGTTTGTCTAAATTATCCATCCACACCATCGAAAGGCTGCGGGAGTGCCGGTTGGATTATCTGCAAAACCATTTAGGGGGGAAACACGGTTTGCGGTTGTATGAACTTGCCCGTGGAATTGATAACAACCCTGTCATCCCCACACGAATACGAAAATCGCTTTCTCAGGAGCATACGTTTTCCCACGACCTGGGTGATAAGGAAAAAATGAAAGAGTTTCTGCGAACGTTATCCTCAGAAGTAGCTGACCTGTTGGATAAGAAGCAACTGAAAGGCCGAACGATCGGAATCAAGGTACGTTTTAACGATTTCCGTATCGCCACCCGGTCCTATACCATAAATGAGCCGACGAATGATTCAAAGAAAATCGCCGAGGTGGCTGTTCGGCTGCTTGACCGGGTGGAGTTTTCGAGGAAAAAGGTGCGTTTACTCGGGGTGAGAGTGGCGGGATTTGAAACATCTTCGAAGGATAAAATTTGTAAAAGTGATGAGGATATCCAGTTGACGTTTTGGTAGAGGGGACGGCAGTTCTTATAAATGTCTGTGCCCGAATGTTTTAGTGTAGAATAAAGCACATTATTATACATTATTCCGCTTCCCCCCTACTTCCTCTTCATGCTACAATAGGGGTGCAAGAAAAACAAAATGGAAAGGTCATGGTCATGACCGAAATCACCGTCCGGTTCCATACCGATCAAAATCAAATCGATCCCGCTTTCTTCGATAACCTGAATGCCGTGGCTCAACAATTCGGCCTTCATGTCGAAGAAGACGTTCAACCAGCTTTTGATCCAACGCCTCGAAGACGAAAACTGACCCATGAAGAGTTTATCCGCAAAGCCGAGGAAATCAGCCGCCGGATTGGCCCGGTACAAAGTAATAGCGCCGATGATATTCGGGAATTACGCAACAGCAGATGAATAACTACGTTATTGACGCCAATGTCGCGGTGAAATGGGTTATTGCCGAACCCCAACAGGTCGAGGCGAAACGTTATATGAACCCCGGCTTCTCCTTGTTGGTTCCCGATATTTTTCTATTGGAATGCGCCAGCGCCATCCAAAAAAAAGTCTGGCGTGCTGAAATCAGCCAGGAAGAAGGCTGGAATGCCTATGAAACATTGCAAGACTATGACCGTTTTATACCATCCTCTGTCTATGACTTTCTTCTGAAAGCGTATGAATTGGCCAACCAATACTGGCATCCGATTTACGATTGTCTGTATCTGGCTTTAGCCTTACAAGAGAACAGTGGTTACCGCCGACCGGAAATTCTACGATCAAATCCAAAAAACGCCTTTGTCTCATATAATCGTTTGGGTAGAAGATCCGCCGGAGGTTCCAGCATGAGCGACCCTGCATGGTCAGCTAATATACGGGAAGATGTTTTCACGGCTGATAGCTTCATCGGAAAGCAGAAGCGTTGTACGGTCATGGTTTTCAGCCCAGGTATGAAACTGGCGCGCCCATTCCTCTGGGTCTGTTTTCTGCAAATGAGCAATCGATTTAGGAGGCGCAACCTGTTCCACGATTTGAAGTAGCAAGTCCTCCAGAGATAGTCCCTGCGCTGCCGCTTTGGCCTGCAACGCATCTGCCTGCTGATCGGGAAGATCAATCTTTATGGTTTTCATGGCATTCGTCCTTTCCACCTTTAATATAAGAGATAAACAAAGTGGCAGTCAAAGCACGGGCGTAAAAAATAGCCGGGGTTTCGATTTATTGATTCATTTTTATATAGGCTCACTTCGTTTAATAATAGGCAAGTTTCACAGTCTGTCTCTGTAGGAGCGAAGTTGATTGAGTATATCTTCATGTGTTCGTCGTGGTATATCCAATTTTTCAGCGTCGTCCAATGCGGATTCAAGCGCATCCCACTGGGATTGCTTTAATATCTTATGTTCTTCTGTTTCCACCGGTAAAATAAATTCGGTTCCTGGTGATAGTGACGGTGACTTGACTTTCAGAATCCCATTCTCTGTGACTTCGACAAGGAGATTCATAATTGTCACTCCTTTGAGTAATATTATTTTCTAAACAATCAATTCTTCAATGACAAGTTTCAGTATACTCCAATGTTCAGTATGAGCAAATAATATTGCCGGATGGCAAGTACAAAACTGTGCTCGCAGTCCACCCTTGCTTTCCTGATATGCCTTTCCTTGCTATTATAGGGTATTGTATCCCTTCCCCAAACTACATGCCGGTTATAATCTCGAACATATTATCTAAAGGGGTGAAGTTGTGAAAAAACCGGTTTGGTATAGTGAAGCGAAAGGTACTGCACGGGATGCGTTCGTTCGATTTTCGGCGGGGAGGGATTTGCAGCCTTTGCCTGGAGCCGATGAATATCTGGTGCCTTATGATATTTGGACCAATCAGGCTTATGCGATCGGCCTTCATCATATTGAGGTCTTTTCAACGGAGGAGTTGGAAGAAATCTTGAGAGCATTGCTGCGGCTTGATAAGGAAGTGTCTCAAGGTGACTGGCAGCCTGCCCCCAATCTTGAGGATATTCACATCAATATTGAATCTTATGTATCCTCTATCTGTGGAGAGGCTTTGGGAGGGAAGCTGCATACCGGAAGAAGCCGGAATGATCAGGTGGCCACGGATATGAAACTCTATCTCCGTGATTGTATTCTCCAATTCCTGCAGGAAATTAATTTGCTTTGTACAGCCTTGATAAATCATGCACGGAATTATATGAACACCGTCATGCCGGGTTACACGCATCATCGCAAAGCTACGTTGACAACCTGGGGGCATTGGTGTGCATCCTACTGTCAAGCGCTGATGCGGGATGCTGACCGTTTTCAAAAACTTTATACTCGAATGAATTTTTGTCCATTAGGTTCCGGCGCGGCTTATGGGACAACCTGGTCTATCAATAGGCGGTTGATTGCCGAACTGCTTGCTTTTCCCAAAATTCAAGAGAATACCCTGGATGCCGTCCGTTCCCGTGGTGAAAGCGAAGCCGAACTCGCTTATGTACTCGCTATGTTTTTAAAAAAACTATCTGGGATTTCACAAGACCTGATTCTCTTTTCGACTGATGAATTCGGTTATCTTTCACTGCCCCATGATTTCACGACCGGCAGTTCCATCATGCCTCAAAAAAGGAATCCCGATTTTGCCGAGGCTATAAAAGGCAAGGCCGAGGTTGTCATGGGTTATGCTTCCGCTTTGATGTCGATTGACGGCCCTAATCTTTCCGGTTACAACAAAGACAGCCAATGGTCGAAATATCTGATCACGGATGCGATTCGCGAAACATCAGAAACGGCAGTCATTTTATCGGAAGTGTTCAATGGCTTAAAAGTGCATGGGGATGTGATGGAAAAAGCCACTCATACTGGATTTTTGAATGCGGTCGATATCGCCGATCATCTAGCCCGGACGCGCCATTTGCCTTTCAGGAAGACATACGGTATTATTTCCGATGCGGTCGGATTGGCGAATCAGCATTATTTCGTCTTGGAAGACATGAATAAAATACTGGAAAAGCATGGTATTGAAAGTTTCACTGAAAAAGAGTTCGCATCGCTGCAAAATCCCAGCACCTGCGTATCTAACAGGAATCATGTGGGTAGTCCAAGACCGAGTCAGGTGAAACGGCATTTGGTTTCCATTGGACGGCAGAACGATTCAATCCGGAAATGGCTCGATAAAGAGAAAGAACAAATTCGACTCGCCAAAGAACGATGCAGCAGTATTTAACTTCGTATAAATTCTTGAATTTTCTTAATTTTATTTTGCCTTTTGGAGGAATATGACTCAACAGGTCATGTCAAAACAGGCTGCGATTACTTGCAGACAATTGGATAAAACCTACATTTTATCGTCAGAAAGAACGACCACATGGAAAGAAACTATTCTTCGAGGGGGACGTGGTATTCGCTCCACCACTCTAATCCACGCACTGAAAAATATAAATCTAAGCATTTATCCGGGTGAAACCGCCGGTCTTATCGGTGATAACGGCTCGGGCAAAAGCACATTGCTCAAACTCATTGCGGGAATTACGAATCCCACACGTGGTGAAATCACGGTCAACGGGACTGTTTCCAGTTTGCTGGAAGTGGGGGTTGGATTTCATCCCGAAATGACTGGGCGGGAAAATGTTTATCTTTCGGGAACGCTGTTGGGTATTCCTCACGATGAGATCACCAAGCGGCTGCCGGAAATCATCGCTTTTAGCGAGTTGGAAGAATTTATAGATTCACCTGTCA
>CAZXSQ010000362.1:0-7397 GCA_964643335.1 uncultured bacterium | reverse complement strand
TGACCCAGCGCTTAAGGAATTCCGCTCGTCGCCGAAATCCCCCACCGAACCCCCCTGCCGATTTACTCCGAAATATGCAATTGCACATTGTATTTGTGCTATAAAAATCTTAAAATATTATATTGTATTAACATCCACCCTATAACTGTAGGAGAACGGACATGAAAAAAGTTATTTGTTTATTAATTATGCTTTCAACTTTTCTATCGATCGGATACACAGAGAACAGTGAAAATGCTGCTTTTATGCAGCCATGGCCACTTGAAGAAGTAAATTCGGTATTAGATAAGGTAGAGGATTTTCATCCTTTCCCCACTTATTCAGAAAGGGAGACATGGGAAAAAATCAAGAAGATTACATATTTTACCGAGAGCCTCGATCGAGTTGTCGAACGGGCACGCGAACTGAAAGAGGAGGAGCTTTCGAATCTCCCCGCTTCATTGTATCTTGATTTTCAAAGAACAGGACGGCGCGGGCCTTATCAAATGCTGTTGGGTAAACGGAGTACATTTTTGAGTTCATTTGCGCTTGCAAAGTGTATTGAAGGCGCCGGCGAATTTTTAGATCCGTTGATGGATACGATTTGGGCCTATTGTGAAGAAAGTGATTGGTGTTTGCCGGCTCATACCAGTGGACTGGCGGATATGAATCAGCGCTACATTGATTTGCGTGCATCTAGTGTTGCTGCAACTTTGGCTCAATTGGATTATGTTTTTAATGATGCGCTCCCTGAAGCGGTAATAAAGAGGATCCGCTATGAGTTAGAAACGAGAATTTTTACACCTTATTTGAACCGCGATGATTTTTTCTGGTTAACAAGGACGCATAATTGGAATGCTGTATGCAACAGCAATATTATGAGAGCCGCTCTTTTTATTGTTGATGACCAAGATAAGTTGGCGCAGATTATAACTAAAGCTCAGAATTCCATGTGCCGGTATTTGACCGGATTCGGGCGTGACGGCGGCACCGCTGAAGGCATTGGATATTGGAATTATGGATTCAGCAATTATGTTGATGCAGCTTATCTTTTGAATATTTACTCTCAGGAACAGTTAAACATGTTTGATCCACCGATTGTCCGTGAGATTGCACTTTTCCCCACTCGTGTGGAGTTGTCACCTGGCAGATTTCCGAGTTTTTCTGATGGACGGGAGAGAAACAGTTTTAGTCCTGGTTTGCTTAATTTCCTGGGGGATTATTTCAATGAGCCTGATTTGCAGAATATGGCTTCTTATTATATGGATGATACGGTTAACGTCTCCAGTCTTGATTCACTCTTCACCAATTATTGCATGGGTTCTCTGCCTGAAAAAGAAGCGGAGTTCCACCATCCTGAATTTGTGTTTTTGCATGGGGTTCAATGGATGATTTCTAGAACCAGTCCTGATGATCCGGATGGGCTTGTTCTGGCAGCCAAAGGGGGGAGCAACCACGAGCCGCATAATCATAATGATATGGGGAATTTTATCGTCCATTACAGAGGCGAGTCTCTCATCCCGGACTTGGGCGCTCCTGTTTATGATAGAGGTTTTTTCAGTGGTAAACGGTACTCTTATCTCGCGGCCCGGTCTTTAGGACATTCTGTTCCAAGAATCAATGGCCTTGAGCAAATGGCAGGGAGTCAAGCGGAAGCCGTAGCAGAAACTAGCCATACAAAGGAAAAAGATGTGCTGACTTCCGATATTACATCGGCTTATCCATCTGAGGCTGGACTTGAAAAACTGGAACGTAAAGCCATATTGTACAGAGACTTAGGTGAAGGTTGGATAGAAATTGTTGACTACGCAACATTCAGTCAAACTCCGGATAGTTTTGAATCCGTGCTTATGACTTTTGGGGAGATAGAAGACGTCCAAGAAGGCCAAATCATAATTCATGGTAAAAAAGGAAAACTTCGAGTTGAGTATGATCCAGAATTAATCGAATTGGATATTCGCGCCTTTGATACAAAAGAAGCCAATTTGAGAATTTCTTCACTGTATCCTGTGACCAGAAGAATAGCCTTTCAAGTCAAGAATCCAAAGAAAGAAATAGAGTTATCTCTAAAAATATATCCTTTTTGATAAATAAAGTGCATGAATTTGGGTTATAATATGATGAGATAAACAAATATTCATTTAATGGGAATAATCATAAAAAGCATGTTGGATTATCTGGAAGAATTAAACAGGATACTGAAAATAATGAAGCCGAAATTGTCACTATGGCTATTGAGAAGGGTTTGCGGCTTGTTTCCATTATATTTCTCCATTGAGAAGATTTAAAATTATTCCTCTTCGATTTTTCTTTTCTGAAGTATTGATAATACCCACCCGCAAATACATCCGAGTAAGAAACAAACCAAAGCTATGATGATCAGAGGGACCGAGAGTGTCCAGCCGAAAATCCAGACTACTGTAGGTGTCGAGTTCATCCCTAAAAATATGCCAAATAAAAGGATGGCGAGACAGAATAAAATTAATTTGATGCGATTCGGCATGAAATCATTTTCAAACATGTGTCTTCTCCGGGTTTGATTTTCAAACATGGATATAATCATAAATCTTCAAACAAATCCAAGGAAGAAGGACATCGATATATGACTGGTTTAATTTATTTTTCAACAATGACTTGACTATAATTGGGTTGAATTCCCTAAACTGTCGTGATAAATGATTCCTAAACTGCGGAGCCCGTTGGAAGGATGGTATAAATTATTACGCAGCGGTCCGGTTTCATAAGGTACTTTTCGCAGCACTGTAATGTCGTATTGAGGTGGGAGTTCCAGGGCGGGACCTACACTCAATCCTCCCCAGGCAACATGAAGATAATCTTTTTTGTTTTTCTCGGTGGATGTCTGAACCCAATGAAGCACAACCGGGGGAAGTTCTCTGGATTTTTGATCGACCTGCGATATAAAGGGATCTATTGGTACGTGTTCCAAAAAAGCAACCGGGGTTGTCAAAAACGAAAGATTGGCCGGGGTATTCGAACGTATCGGACATAAAACGACGCCGGGAAACAGACGGTCGGGATTGGGAGGAAAAACGGGGTGATCGGGGTTTTCGTGAATATATATTTGAAGTGCTTCAACCAGGCTCGTGATTCTTTGATATGAAAGAACAATATCGGTAACCTGGTGTCTCTTATCGTAATTGGGGATGAACAAGACAATCAACAGCAGTAAGAGGCCGCTGAAAATGAGTACCTCTACCAGATGTTTAAAAGCAAAACGCTCAATTCGTTCCCGTATGGAATTGCCGGATTCTTCCATATAAACCTGCCTAAGTTACAAGCGGGGACGCTTGTTTTATCCGCTTTTTACTGTTCGTGGTTAGTATGTCTAACGTTTTTGGATCCAGAGAAAATCGATTCCTAAAGTTTTTCCATTGCCATCGGGTGAGGGACCTTCATATTTTAAAGTCAACCGATGTGCACGTTTATTTAATTCAACATCCTTTGAGGAGATTGCTCGAAGAAGGGTGCGATAAGGTATATTCAAGTCGGTTATTTTTTCACCGTTTTCAAACAGGAGTGTTTCATCATCCAGCTCCATTGAAAATGTTCCCGATTTGTTGTTTTTAACTGCCCCGAAACGGATTTTGTATTTGCCGTCTTCGTTAACGGGAATGGATAAAGTCAACTCATCACCGGATAACTTGGGATGCCAAACCATTGCTCTTCCGCCAGACCATAGGTTATCTTCCAGATAAGTCAGAGTTGGATTGCCTTGTATCATTTCTTCTGCCTGGTAGAAAAATGAATTTTTTGCACCCATGCTAGCTTCAGGAGTCCAATTCTTTGGGAGTTCAAGCGCTCGAACATCTTCTTCAGTGATCGGGAAATGGTCATCGATTATACCGGGCTGCGCATAATGGTATCCAATCCGTGCGTAAGAAAAATCAGGTGTTCGCACATGGCTGAAGAGTTCCATGTAAAAAGCAATACGCATCTGAAAGGGCAAGGGGTCGAGTATATGCCATCGGTTATTGGTAACGAATCCTCGGTTGCCGGGGCCGTCATTTCGTGGTTGGCCGCAATATGGGAAAATGAAAATATCCGGTGATGACCATGCGTAATTATAGTAATCTTCCGAGCCGGTACCGAAGGTGGAAGGCCGGTAATCGTCATCGACGAAGATCTTTTCATCGCCCTCGCCCCACCAGTTGCCATAAGAAGTGGGAATAGGATTGGGATTCAGCAGCATGGCGGCTGAACCGACGAAGACACCTTTTCCATTTGCGATCAAGTAGGGTAAATCCTGGACATCGGAATTAGAGGCGACTAAATCATGATCCACACGCCAGCGCGCGCGAAAATGCATGGATACGTTTTTGCGCCAGTTATATTCCATAGGCCTCGCATGGCCGGTGACGGCAACCGGTTGTTCTCCTTGATTTTCGATAACTATACGTGCCGATTTTTCAAAAGGCATGATAAAGCGGCAAAGCATAGTGCCATCCGGTTTTACAGTGAAGGGAACTGAATCGTAAGGATTGATACCGGGGGCTGCTCCGAAGAAATCCCCGATTGGGCTTTGTACTTGCCCCCAGGGATATTCATCAAAATGAATGTGAAGAATTGTCTGCCGAAGTGCTTTTTGCAAATCGTTTGCATGGACTTTAAGTGTCAAACTCTCAAAAGCCTTGGGGCCTTCCATTGTCAAGACTTCTTTTTGTTCGCCAGGCTGTACTGATACCGCGACAGGTGCGGCTGACAATTTGCCCGAAAATGTCCATTCTTCGCTTGGATTTGAAAGTACTTTGCTGACTTCGCGGATTTCTCCCCGATACGTTCGCAAATCTTTCGGCTGGAACGTTTTTACCTGTGCCCCTGGGCCGTATAAACGAAACTGAATTTGGTAGAAATGGATATCTTTGAGATTTCCTCTCCACACGATACGGCAGCGTTTTTCGAATGGAATCGGGCAATAGCCAGCGTTCCGCTGACGAAAGGTACCTTTTAAATTGTAAAGCGTAAGGCCTATCTGATCAGCAAAGACTTTATAAGGATTGAATAAAAACTCCTGCGCCGGGCCATCATAAACAGGTTCTTGGGTGCCATCCAGATAGAGACGAATGGTTCCTTTTATTGCAGCCGTCCAGGTACGAACCATTGCACCGGGGCCATTGACATTGCATATCAAGTATTCTCCGATACCGTCTTCACCTGGCTGCTGCAGCACTTTTTCAAAATTTGGAACCGGTTCGTTACCAAAGCCATCCGAATTGGCGAACCAATTTGGCCCGCCTGGATGGTCACTGCGGTGATCATAAGAAGAAAACTGAATGGTTTTATAGGCAGGGCTGGGAAATTCAATAAGCCGTTTCAGGCCGATCATTTCACGGATGAGTGTACCGGTGGTGATTGGATCGGCAAAGCTGTGAATTGCCGGACAACAAAGAAATAACAATAGTACAAAAGGGAATAAAATAAATCGATGCATCATTCATCTCCTTTAAAGGATTGTAAAAAACGTAATAGCCAGTTTCTGTATTTCTATTCTGCCATTTTGTTTTCATAACAGTTAGGGGTAGGAGCGTATAGGGGAGAGCGTTATGAGTGTAGGGGCGCTATAATGTTCGGGGCGGTTCCCGAACCGCCCCTACAAGCAATTCTGTAAATAATAGGAACTTTAGTCTGTTACTTTACCGGTGGCTGCCCATTCGCAGCCACGGATGAGCAGCTTTTGGTGGGATGGATTCATAATGGCTTTGCGGTCATGGCCGAAGGCGTCGTGGAAAACTTTGCCTTTTCCGTATTCTTTGGTAAAGGCTAAAGGTTCGGTGCCGCCGCTCCAATCGGAATCGGCTGTAACCAAAACATTGATATCGCCGCTGCCTTGCAGTTTAGCGTAGAGTTCATCGAATATTTTGAAATCTTCCATACCCTCTGTAATGGGATGATCTTTATTCACGATGTTTGCTTCGAATACACTGCGTGGACCATGCCCGGAAGTGCCCATGACCCATTTGCGGCCGACTAAATTTCCAAATTCTTCCCATTCTTTAAATGACGCGCTGGCCAAATGGGTGGTTACGAAGCCGTTTCCTTTTTTGACAAAGTTGAGTAAATTTTCTTTGGCTTGATCGGTTATGGTTGGTAATTTATGGTTGAACATGGTAAAAACGATCAAGTCATAGCGTTGGAGTGCCTTTTTCGACTCAAGAATAAGTGGATCTTCACATACCCTTACAAAGAATTTTCCCGAATCGACCAAAACTTCACGAGTGGCTTCTGAATTTTCACGCCAATCATGAAAGGGAGCCACATCATCGCCGGTGATCAAAAGGGTTTGGATTAATTCGTTACCATCGGCGGCATTGACTGCACTGACTCCCTGCAGCAGCATCAAAGCGGAAAGAATAAAAACTGAACATCGCATATCAATCTCCTTTTTTAAAAAGTTTGGTTGAATTTGATGGATGATTCATCATCATACTCATCTTGAGTTTATCCAATATACAGACTTCTTTTCATTGTGGTCAAGCCTTTTTGAATTTCTTATCGGACATAAAAGAGGATGTTCCGCCTGTGAGTGAAGAGAACATGCCACGTTAACAGGCGAGGACGCCTATTTTACCCATCTATTGTTTTTTTGACCGAGCAGGATGGCCATGCGATAGGCTGATTCAGCTGAAAGATAGTTTTCAACTGAGGTGTAGGCATATCCCAGGATAGGTAATCGCATCGTTACCGCCCAGCTCGATCACTCGAGTCAAAGCCGGAAGCGCTTTGTTGAATTTTCCCTGGCGGACATAAATAATACCTAAGTTTTTCCAGGCACGGCTGAACTTGGGATATTTGTCAACCACCACCTGATAAATTTCGGCCGCCTGATCAAAGTTTTCCTGCTGGAAATATATATTGGCCAGTGTAAAATCGAATACAGCGCTGGCTGCTTCGTTCCGGTTCTTTTTCAGCAATTCCGCGGCCTCGTTCATTTTATCTGAGGAGATAAGTTCGAGCACTTCCTGCATTTGTTCACGTTCGTTGAGAGTCACACGGGGTTCAATTTCAGTTTCGGTGATATAGCTTTCTGTAAACTGTTTTTTGAATGCAGGATCGTTCCATATCTCCAATTCCATTTCGCTCAAATGGGTTTTGGATTTTATGGAAGTTGTTTTCTCTTTTGATAAAACGGGGATCGATGTTAATGAGATGAGAAAAATCAGAATCAAAGACATTTTTTTCATATTTATAATCCTTTAGGAAATGTAATTGGAACACGCATACGGGAACGAACAGGTTCACCGTTGCTTTTGCCGGGTTCAAATTTCCATTTTTTAACAGCGTTCAGTGCAGCTTGTTCAAATGCCGGATCGGTTGAACTTTGAACTTTGGGATTCACCACTTTGCCTTGTTTATCAACGATAAAAATGATATAGACTGTGCCCAAAAAGAAGGGATGGGTA
>CAZXSQ010000361.1:0-7415 GCA_964643335.1 uncultured bacterium | reverse complement strand
GATAAGATACACTTTTGATTCTTCTTGTCTAGGGATCAGTCGCTGTAGTACTAATCAAAGGCCAAAAAACCGATTTCGAGATTGTGGATGCCGGTATTTTCAAAGAAAGACAATGACGGAGTGCGGGCATCTTGCCCGCATCATGGGAGCACGAGCGTCCTGCCCGTATATTGCCCAACTAATAGGGCCGAATGCGTAAGGCTGAGGGATCGCGAGTAGCCGCAATATGATCCATCAAGACAGCCATCAATTCATGTTTGATACCTTGATAGTCAGGCGCATCCCACCGATTCACAAACTCATCGTGATCTTTTCTTCTTCTTCGCGGGAATCGTAAAATTGCGGGCCGAAAAAGGTGGGATTGATTTTCAATTCGCCTGCTGATGATTTCCCTGCTATACCTTCTTGGTTTTGGATGGTGAGTAGGCCGGATAACGTAACCGCCGTTATTCCTTTATGGCAGAAATCCCGGCGTGAAACTTTCTGCGTTTCATCCTTTTTTTCTGGCTGTTCTGAAGGCATGATACACCTCATTTGTTTACTGAAGATATTGTCATAGCGGTTCTATTATAACCTATAATTCAAATAGATTGCATAAGTCATGTTTAAATGTGAAGCTTGTCAGCTTTTATAAAAAAGGTAGGACATGCTCCCGCCTGTATCATGCAAACAACGCAGGCGAGGACGCCTACTTTACCCGTTTCGTGTGCAGGCGAGGACGCCTGCGTAACCCATGATTCTTCATCAATTATTTCGCTTAATCCAGGTGCCGTTTTTGTTGACGTATGTATGTGAGCGGTTTGAGAATTTTATGGGGACTCCCTGATTGTATTGCCAATGAGAAGATACATTGGAACCGCTGTACCGGATTGAATCTGTTATAAAACCATCGGCGTCAAAACACTCTTCGTTGATTAAATCGCCATTCCTGTTGTAATACTCGCGCTTATTCAATTTTCTCTTCGTGAACGTCAGGCGGCGTATGGCTTTTCCATGAGCGTTTAGATCGTCTTGTCTGACTTTCACTCCTTCTTCATACCAACTCTTATGGATAACGCCATCATAACAATGAACGGTATCTTCTCTGGCTGACTTTGAACTCATGGCTTTCTTTTTATCAACCGGTGAATCTTTTACGTAATAACGTTGTTGTGTCCAGGAGAAATCCTTGGGGGTATCCATTAATATGTGAATTCGTGAATTGTCCGTTACTTCTATAGCGTGGCTTGGTTTGCTTTCAAGTCCGGACCATTCAACCGCAACAACCGTAAGTTTTCCTTCATTATGTGGAGTGAATATTTCTCCTGGGCGAAGAGGTTTTTTGCTTACTTGTTTTCCGTTCAGTAAAAAATGATACCCATACGTCTCGTAATGGTTCTCACCTGGAATCAATTTGATGTGGTCTTTATTGTTTCTCAGGAAAGGACGATCCGGCAGGCGAACCACAGCGATATAAATATCAGAGGAGCGCTGCCACATCAGCGGTGAATCCATATCTTGGACAACATTCCGGATTGATCCAGGCGGTAAAATGCCTTCGTTTCGTTTGCTCTCCGGTAACAGAAGGCTTTCAAAAGATGTCAGCGTCCGTCCTTTTCGTATGCTGGATTTCGACGACGTGCCATATAACCCTCGCTTGATACTGTTGAAACTTGTCGCAGTTTTGCTCTCATAACTGAGTACTTCTCCACCAAAGCCGGATGCGTTGACCAACCGCCCTTGTGGAGGAAATCCTTGCGTGGATTGAACCGGGATTCGGTTATTCGCTAAATCCCCGGTTACTTCAGCTGCGGGGCTGTCTTTTAAATCGTATGTAGACACGAACACGATCTTGGTCCCATCGGGGCTTCCTTTTGCGTCGATGTCATAAGGTCCAGAATTATCCCGTTCGTTTGGAAAACAGAGGAATGAATAAGTTTTCGTCGCAACCCATGCGTCGCCAGAACGAAGGTCGGCTACTTGCAGCGGCCCCCGGCCACCGCCCGTACTGCCGCAAATCCAACGGCCGCTGCGGCCGCAGGGACAAATGTCTCCCACACTGGCAATCGATAGAATATGAATGTTGCAGGGAAGCGCTTCAGTCCATTTTTTACCACGAGTGGGGCCGTTACCAGCCATGAAATACGATCCATCTCCATTCCATGAAAAATGCGATCCATTCATGAGAGGAAACGGTTTTGTGCGATTTTCACCATCTAAATCGTTATCGAAAAAGTGGCGGGCAACGAAAGGAATATTTCGCTCACTTTCGCGCGAGAAATAATAATCGCGATAATTATGATCTCTCGACACGATGACAGGATGGGCAGGATTCACGTAAAGTGAATTGTAACCGGCGCCCCAGTCACCGGGCAAAATCTCCGGTTTGGAATCCTGTTCGATGGGGATGCGAACGGCTTTCCTGCTGCCGTTTTCCAGCCTTTGGATACCGTAGAGCCAGCGGTCACGGTAATCGGTTTCTTTTAATGTTCGCACACCGTAAGCAATTCGCTTGTTTTGCTTGCTGTCAACATCCAGCCAGACCACTTCCGTTCCCTTCCCGTAAGACGGACCGGCTTCAGGATTGTGCCGGGTATAGAAAAGCCAATTCTTTGTGTTTGCCCAGCGCGGATTTGTTCCATGATCAATGAGGATGTCTTTTTGAAGAAACGTATCGAACAGATGAATTTCCGCCGCCGAACGCGAGCCGTATTCTCTTTCATTCGCTGCATAATGAGTGTACCCAATATACCGGCCGTCCGGACTCCAGCACTGCGTATTGTGATAATTGGCGTGATCCCGCACTGCGGGATTGTTGGTGATCCGCCACAGTTCAATTGCCTCGCCATCCCGAGGGGGAAATTTCCCGATGGCGGTTGAAAGTGAAGTAAACGCTGAGAGCAGGACGAAGGTGATCAATGTAAAATTTAAAGTGAAAAGTTTTTTCATGGTTATTCTCCTGAGAATTTTTTTTACTTCAATCCTAAACTGCGCTGAATTCCACTTTGCTGGCTCATTGTTAAGGTGGCTTTACGCACAGCAAACGAGTCATTCCCGGCGAAGACCAGGTAAAATTCGGTTCCGTCTTCGCTTATCCATTTGCTGGGGATGTGGGCAACTTCCCCCCAGTGCTTGTTACTTGTAGACAACGGAATCTCCCGATTCCTGAATTCCCAGGTTTCCGCATAATACACTGTCGTCCATGGCCCCCAAGGCCATGGGGCATCATAGATACTAAAATGATTTAATCCGCCTGCTTTTGAACGGCTTCGCATGGTCATCATGTATCGCTGGAGTCCAGCGTTGTAAGTCACATCCATCCGATTGCAGCCATTGGGAAAGGTGAAAACACTTTCCCGTTGATTTACGTCTTCCGACCAGATAGGCTGTCCCGAACTCTCAAACCCGGCATAAAACTCGTAAGCTTCTTTTTGCCGAATTTGATCGAGCGGCACTCGGCCTAGAATAACATGATCTGTTTCATTGTACGCATCCGGAGTATCAGGTGAATAAAAATAAACATAGCCTTGAAGATAATCCGGAACACCAGAGTAATCCTGACCGAAATTCAGGAACACTGAATATCCAAACTGCTCCCACCGCCAATCGGCCCATGTCCAGTTTTGTGCGTGATCGGTAGACCAGGCAAGAATGGATTGCTGTCCTTGATAATTGGCATTTCGAACCAGCATGTATAAAACACCATCGACGCAAAGCAATCCGCTGGCTTTGCGGCCGGAGCGTCCATCTCCCTTCTGCTCATCAGGTGAACGGATATTGGTACCGGTAAAGTTTTCCGGTCCGCCGCTCACTCTGGCAAAACCAAGACTTAATTTCTCCGGCACTTTAGGCTCGAAGCCCCAGCCATCGCCATAAGTGGTATACATATGACCGTCATCAGCCCACGCGAGCGGCCAGTTATCACTGCCATCCGCTTTGTATACATTCGAAGTTGGTGGAGCCCATGTAATGTCTGTAATAACCGAACTGGCTGGGTACGGGGAATTGGCTTGATTTTGAGCGTGAATGTGTGAATCAAAGAATAAAACAACCAGGCAGACGAGTATACTCATCCATTTACAAATTTGCGGCGTAGACATTTTTCTCCAATTCTTATAAACGAATCCAATTCGATTCTGCGATATAAAATTAAACTTTCTCCGGCACAACAAAAGGTTTGCGGTAATCTCGGGTTACCAGAGCATTCGCTTTCCCGCGGTATGTTCCGGTAAAACGTTCTGTTTTGGGGTTCAAGTTCAACATAGGGCCAAGGATTAAAGGATCTTTTTTCAGATTCAAGCGGTTTGCCTCCAAGTGGCTTAGCAGACGTTCATAGGATTCACTCATCTCTTTTTCACCCTGAACGATGTCACGAATTTCTTCCTTCGGTGTACCCTCGCCGACGCGATAGGAAATATTGGCCAAGTGCACCAGACCGCAGGAAAGATGGCCTTCCAAGGCATCGGTAAAGAGCGCTCCAGAATTTTGGCTTTTTACCGCATCAATAAAATTCTGCTTGGTATTGACACGTTTGCGGGTAAAGGTTTTGATCTTCTTGCCCTCGTTATCATAAGCCACACCATCATGAATATAACCGCCTTCACAGATGACTACCGTACCGATGCGAATGCCCCGGAATTTATCCATCTTCTGATTAGCGCCTCTATTCCAATTCTCATCGAGATAGGACGCATCTTTTGGAAGACCGCGCACTTCGAAAATAATAGGGATGGGTTCATAATCCAGCAGAGTGATCAACGTATTCGGTGTTTCCCCGTCATCCTCATATCCCAGCCGGCCACCGATGGAGAGAACCCGTTTGGGCAATTCGTTTTTACGCAAAGCCCAGCGGCAACCATCCATGGCGTGAATCCCCATATTGCCCAAATCGCCATTGCCGGTATCCCAATCCCAATGCCAGTCATAATGCAAGTGCTTGCGCCTTAGCGGCTTGGTGGGAGCAGGACCACACCAAAGATTGTAGTCACAGGTTTCCGGTATCGGCTGAGGGCCGGAAACATTGCCAATGCTCATCCGTGGGCGGTAGTTGATTCCATAAACGCATTGGATCTTTCCCAACTGACCATCCCAGATATAGTCGTAGGATTCATCAATCGCACCGCTGTTGCGGGGGCCGTGTGTCGCCTGGACGACGCGGTTGTATTTGTGCATCGCCTCCACCATTTTCCTGCCTTCGAAAATGTTGTGTGAAGCAGGCTTCTGGACAAACACGTCTTTGCCCGCCTGACAGGCGAGGATGGTTATCAGCGAATGCCAATGGTTCGGCGTGACGATCGATACAGCGTCGATTTCCGGATCGTCGAGAATCTCGCGAAAATCAATATGGGCTTTCGCTTTAAGGTTTTGTTTTTTGTATTGCTGCACAACATAATCGAGGTTATCTGAATCGCAGTCACACAGCGACGTCACCCGAACTCCATCGATCTTGTTGAAATCCTCGACATCCTTACGGCCTTTCCCGCCGATCTTTACAAATGAACCAAGCCCAATGGCACCCATACGAATAGTATCATTCGCACCCAAGATAGGTGATGATGAAAGAGATAGCATGATTCCCGAATACAAAGAGCTTTTCAAAAATGTTCGCCGTTTCATGATATTAATCCTCCCAATTGTTTACAGTTCGTTTTGCAGAGCCAGAAAGAGCGCACGATAGTATTTCATGAATTTGACCGATTCGCAGCTCTGCCCCACTTCGGCATCACAATAACCTGGATAATTCGCTTCTCGGAGAAGTGCAAAGAGCTTACGGTACGGATAGAATTCACTGGTCAGATCGTGCATGTGAATGTTTCGTATTCTGTCTTTGACCATGTTGAAATTCTCTTCAAAGCCGGGTGGCTCCACATCCGTTCGGTCACAATTCCAGTTTACATAGACATATTCGCAGTCGGCGTAATCCAGAATTTTACGGATCACCGGAATCCGGTTGGTACCTCTGCCATGATTGGCCAGCCTGATCTCTACACCATAATCATGGGCAAAAGTGGCGGCCTCGGCAGCGGCTTTGCCTATCTGCTCCATGGTCTTCTCCGCCGGAATTCCCTTGTCTGTCAGAAGCGCGTTTGGAAACACACGAATCCCGAGTGCGCCTATATCGTGAGCCAGGAGAGTGTATTCCTTGGTACCTTCAATATGGTCACGCAGTTTTTCCCGGTCTTCCCAATGATAAGCAAATCCGCTGGCAAGACTGAGTTTGATTCCAGCGTCTTCAAACTTTTTGCGGACATCTTGGCGCTGCGACTTGGACAGACTCACTTCCACACCGTGGGCGTGGGTTGTACGCAGCTCGGCGTGTTCCCATCTCGCTTCTTGGCAATTCTTGATGATCGTGTCCTGGTCCCAATCCTTGCCAAGTGTATAGGTCATGAGACCAATTCGCAGCGGAGGTTTGTTATCCCCGGAGCTGGCAATAACTGGTTGGTTCAATGTCGAGGGCAGTGACACAACCGCTCCAGCCACTGCCGACGTCTTCATGAAGTTACGCCTGGAAGTTCGTATATTCATGGACTATCTCCTTTTTGCCATTTTGTTCAAGGTGAGATGTGTAAAACTTGATATCTTTTACAATACCATTTCCTTGAAAAAGCAGGCCGAAGCCTTGATACCATAGTAAAATATTCAAGGTCAAAATACAATGAATCCGGGAATTTATCCACTACAAGGAATTCTCCGGAAAATCGATGAGTACACTCTTTTGAAGATAGAGGGGTAAAGGATTATTTTTTTGCGTTCCGGGTTAAGATGAGGTAGAGACCAAACGTTGGGGTAGACACAAAGGTTGGATTAGACATATGCGAAGGGGTAGACACAAGGTCTACCCCTACGGTTGAGTATAGGGTCAATCCTTTATAGATGCCCCGGGTCCAAATTCCATTCATCGACAGAAGCATCAGTCTCATACTGCATATAAAAGGTTGGCTTGTTTTATAGAGCAACGCATTTCATTTGTATATATCCCAACTGGTTACGGCGGATGGGACTTGGGATGGTTCGATTTCGATGTCAGAAAAATAGCCCGTGGAATAACCGTCAACTTCTTGTGAAGTGCATGCAATAACGAAATAAACGGGATCGGAAATTTCGAGCGTCCGTTGGTAACATTGTACCAAATCGCCGCCTGTATCATAATAAAACAGTGTAAATGTATTCCCTTCTCGTTGAATTTCAAAAAAATTGCTGTGTCTATGGTGTGGTACCCAAGTGCCATATGGTGCATTATACTGACCACCATTGGCCTTTGACCTACACGACCAGCCGACATCCGTTGGAGTTGCCCAAAAACCAATCCAAGGGACGCTTTCGTCGGTGCTCGTTGTAATTTTTTTGTCATGGATCGAAAACAACGAGAAACCATCATCCGATCCACTGCCCCTGCTATGTCGCATAAATAGTTTAATACGAAAATCACCGTT
>CAZXSQ010000360.1:0-7471 GCA_964643335.1 uncultured bacterium | reverse complement strand
AATCTCACTGGCTATTCTTTTAGCCGCAGTGGGATTTTTGGTTTGCAGACTTTCCCGATATTGCTTTCCATTTACCGAATATCGGATCCAAAAAGTTATGTTTCTTTTGAAAATGCTAACTTGCATCAATCTCTCTCCAGAATGTTTCTAAAGAAAAGACTAGCACAAATCTAGCACAATGAGAATACAAAAAATCTCAACGAGGAGGAAACATGACCATAATTAACTGAATAAAAAGGGATTAAAATGTGGGCCATGAAGGAATCGAACCTTCAACCTGCCGATTAAGAGTCGGATGCTCTACCTAGTTGAGCTAATGGCCCATTTATGGACAATTACAAAGGACTGCTCATTCAATTTTGGATATGAAAAATTATATTAGTTATTGATGAGGTCTTGTCAACCGTTGGGTGGAGTTGTGTGTTTAGCCACAGTGAAAATGTCAGGGGTGGAGTGGTTCAAGGAGGATGGAAAATCGATTATACGCACATGCTCTCCCAGTGGACGCCATACCACTGGATCCGAAGCGATAAATAAAGCCAAAGTGGGGCATTGAACCGCTGCTGCCAGATGAGTCACTCCGCTGTCATTGCCGATGAATAAATCACAGAAACTCAGTTTGCCCGCCAACTGCCGAAGCGGTTCATTGTTCAAAATAAGAGTTCTTACTTTTCTGGGCAATTTCGTTATGAATGTTTCTGCGATTCCTTCTTCCGCGGGACCTTGAGCAAGGAGCACTGACACCGGCATTCTCTCACTTAAGTAATGGATTACTCTTAAAAAAATATGTGGTGAAACTCTTTTTTCTTTATTCCCTGCGCCGATATGCATGCCTAGAAGAAAAGTGTTCGGGAAATTAATTTCAGCCAGTTGTTTCAGGGCCATTTCAATTTCAGTTTCATTCAATTCAATTCTTGGGAAAGGAGGATTGTTAATTTCTACAAGTCCAGTTAATGCCTGCATATAAAATTCTGTTATGTGAATCTTGGCATTTTTATCCGGCAGGGCGGGATGTATTCTTATAATTTGATTATCGCGTGATCTTAATTTCGATGCAAGCAATTCAGGATTGCCGGCTGAATAACATAGGATGATATCAAATGTTTTCAGGTAACCACGAAGGTCATTCCTGCTGCTTGCTTCCTGGCTGTATAGAGTTTCCATGCCTACCATATCGGAGGATACTGCGTGATCGGCCATGCCTTGGCCTACAAGAAGCTCGACTCTTTCCTGAATACCTGCTACTTCAATCCAAGCATCCGGATTTTGCATTCGGATGCGCTGAATGACTGTAGAGAGCAAAATGCTATCTCCAATCCCTCCGGAACGTATAATTAACCAACGTGTTCGCATGTTCATGTGGGAAATGATTTCAGTCACAAAATTTATGGATCCAGCTTGAATATCGTTAAACCTCTGTATTGAAAAATCTGTTTGAGATAATCAGGTTGCAGTACAGAAAAATCGGCTGGGTAAGGCAGTTCAGGAAATGGTTTGGCCAGATGTGTGATGTTGTTTTCTTTCAAAAGAGAGGCTAGTTGTTTTGCGGATATATCTTCTTCAATCCCTTCAAGAAACGGAATGTATCCGAATTTTATTCCGGAGATATGCTTACGCTGCAGCGGATACCCCATCCCTAGAACATAGGCGTCTTTGGGTAAATTATCGTTCGCCCATTGTATGGCAGGATAGTGCGGGAAACGCCGCGCAAGCCATTCTTCGCGTTGGTTTTCGCTCATAATCGGCACAATGGCTTCACGAAGGTCTTGTATTTGCGAAATACGGAACATCAGCCCATTGATTAGAAGTACGACCACGACCAGCGGTAGCACAATGATCACAAGATTGGATTGTTTCCTGGCCGATTCATGCAAGTAAAGCACGATCATGGATGCTGGAAATGAAAGCAATGCAATTGAACTGAAACAAAAACGCCCGTCTTCATTATTGCTCCCTGCAACGAAAAGAATCCCCGATACAATCAGGTAAATCAGTGTTCCTTTCCAAATGGAGGAAGAAAAATTCCGAGCCAGCTCACTTTTTTTCCACAAAGGATAAGTGATCATACCTGCCAGTCCAATGATGACGAGAGCGTTTCCTTCCAAAATCAATCGGTGAAGCCGCATAAAAGCGTAAGAAATAATCGAAGTAAAAGTGTAAACATCAGCCGGTGGCGCGTGACCTTTGAAAAAGGTATAGGCTTGCTGAGCGGCAGGAGTATGCATACCGAATATCGAGGGGAAAAGTGGATAAAAAGGATTGACTGTCCATATTTGATTCAGAATCAACCATGGCAGAAATGGAAGCACGAACAGGATAATCATAAGAGGATACATCCATGCTTTTATTCGGTCTTTTTGATAAACAATACAGGTACAAATCAACATCAAATAAGGGATTAGAAAAATCAGCCAGGCCACATATTTTGTCCCCAAGGCCATTCCGGCAAATAAAACGGACAGAAACAACCATAAAGTCGAGTGTTGTTCATCATTTCTCCAAAAAAGAGCCAGACAAAACAAAGATAACAATTCCCAATACGCTCGGATCAAATCAATATAGGATGAAGTGGCAAGGAACCCAAAAAGGGGTAAGGCCGCAATCAATAAAGCGGATAAAAGTCCGGAAATCCTGCTAAAAAAGCACTGCATAAAGGTTGCCATTGTGCCTATACACAGGCAGCCGAATGCGAAATGCATCAGTTTGGCAATCGAATCGTTTCCTACACCGATGGCCAGGCCGTAAAGGAGTTCGCCGTTCTTTGGCATATAGGTAAAAACGTGCCATGGGATTTCGACAATACCCCCGTTAGCCAAATATATTGTCGGGACAGTCAGGTGATAGTCATAAGGATCATGCCGGGTTTCCGGTGTCATGACAGATACAAAGTAAACCGAAAGCATCACCAAAACACTGACGCGCAAGAGCATTGGGATAAAATCAAGTTCGGATTCTTGTATAGAGTGCGTGTGTGATTCTTTATATTCATACGCTTTTGAAGCAATACCAAAAATGGCGAGACCCAGCCATATAAAAAGTACAATCCACATGGATAAGGGAGTGTAAATTCCAAGCAGTCCAAGTAAAATAAGAATAAAGGTAATGAAAATAATACCAAGGCCGGTGCTGATTACAGAGTAATGTTGGGATGATGGAATTTGGAGCCGGTGCAGCACCAAATGCCCCAACGTTTCGCTGCCGAACACAAATCCAAAACCGGAAATGATAAATATGACAAAATTAATCAACTTTACCCTTAAATTTCAATACAATAATGCTGTAAAATGAACTCTTGAAAGCCAAACCTTCTTTGAACGAGGTTAAGCGGAATGCATATTACTTTTATTTTTGATGATATCATACTACTCCATCAGCCTCTCGGGGCTTGTTATATTTCAGCCATACTAAAAGAAGCCGGACATAAAGTAACAGCAATTAATATAGATGAAAATCCGGATTATGTGGAGGAGATTAAACAACTTGCTCCAGATATATTAGCTTATTCTGTGGCCTCAAGCCATGCCCCTAGATACCTTGAAGTCAATCGCCGGATAAAGCAAGCCCATAACGCCATTTCCCTTTTCGGTGGTCCTCATCCTACCTTTTTTCCCCAGATGATTGAAGAAGAAGGGGTGGATATGATCTGCACCGGCGAAGGGGAATATCCTACGCTGGAAGTGGTGACGGCACTGGATGAAGGCAGAGATTACACTCATGTCGATACGATGGCCTTTAAAGTAAACGGTAAAATCATAAAAAACCCAAACAGGCCTTTTATCACCCGGGAGGAATTGAGCGATGTGCCGTTTCCGGATCGTGAACTCATCCGGCATTTTCCAGTTTGGAATCAGAGAACCGGTTACATCATGGCAGGAAGAGGCTGTCCTTACAACTGTACTTTCTGCTTCAACCGCATGTCACGTGAGACCCAAAAAGGACGCTGGACCAGGCACCGGACTGTGGATAACGTCCTGGCCGAGCTTCATTGGCTCAAGGATAAATACAAAGTCATTTACGTAGCATTTCAGGATGATACATTTATTTTGAACCGGCGCTGGCTGAGGGAATTTCTACCCCGATACGCCAAGGAAATCGGGTTGCCCTTTATTTGCAACGTTCGCGGGGATCTTGCGGATGAAGAACAGGTTCGAATGCTGGCCGAAGCCAACTGTGCCAGAGTGGCCATGGGGCTGGAATCGGGATCGGAAGAACTTCGGACAAAGATTTTGGCCAAAAACATCTCCAATGAACAAATCATCCGTGCCTGCGATTTGTACAACAGTTACGGAATCAAAGTATGTGGTCATAACATGTTTGGTGTTCCGGGCGAAACGGTTGAAACTGCGCTATCCACTATAGAATTGAATATACGATGCAAAACTCATATAAACCTGTTTTACTTTTTCGCCCCTTATCCCGGCACAAAATTGGGGAAGATTGCGCAGGAATGCGGATTCAGCGGGAATGTGGAAGATATCCCGAGAGAATACCAGGATTGCCTGGCCTCCAGCATCAGGCTGGAGGACAAGGAAATTATCGAAAAAATCGGTCAATGTGCGCATTTGTTTGTCAGTTACCCGCGTTTGTATTGGTTTGCCAAACGGATATTTCAGATTCTGCCGGCCAAACAGTTGCAGCTGATGTTCTTGGAATGGCTTTATAAAATCAAGTTAGAATTCGCCAAAAAGGGAAAAGCGGGACTGCCTTCGTTGTGGCATCCTCCCGATATGATCGTTAAGGTCGTAAATTCGCAGCAGCCCGATATCCCCGCGCAGCCGGTGGCGCGCGAAATCAAACATGAAGAAGCGGCATAGGCTATAAAACCAATAAGAGAATTAGAGGATACGATTTCAATCGTATCCTTTTGTTTACACTATTTTTCTGGAATAATGTTGGATTATGAGCACTTGCGATTTTGATCCAAATCAGTGGATAGAACAGTATGGGGACACATTGTTCCGGTATGCCATGGCTCGGCTTTACGATAAAGAAATAGTGGAAGATGCGGTCCAGGAAACTTTTGTGGCTGCGCTACGCTCGTATTCTTCCTTTTCCGGTAACTTCTCTGAACGCACTGGGCTTGTGGGTATTTTGAAAAATAAAATCATGGATCATTTTCGTAAGCACTACCGTGAGAAATCTCTTTTCAATTCATCAAACGACGCGGAAGATTCTTTTGTTGATGAACATTTTGATAAAGCCCAGCATTGGAGTCCTGAACCGGAGCGATGGAAAAATCCTTACACCTACATTGGAGGAAAAGGAATTTTGGACTGTGTTTCACCAATGCTTGGAAAAAGTTCCTGAAAATATGCGTGTATCATTTACATTGAGAGAAATGGATGATCTTTCTTATGGAGAAATTTGTAATATTACAAATGTTTCAACGACTAACTTAGGGATTCTACTTTACCGCGCGCGTCTTAGGATGCGGCAACGCCTTGAATATAATTGGTTTAAAAAATAATAGAACGATGTTTTTATGTAAAAAAGCTTCATGGTTAATGTCCAACTCACTCGATCGGGAGTTGACCTCCCGCGAGCGGTTCACACTGCGGTTTCATCTATGCATTTGCCGCATGTGCCGCAAAGCATTGCGCCGGTTGCGTTTTCTACATTCTTTACCTGCAGAAGATGAATTGATCGATGATTTATACCCAGATCAAAAATTATCCCCGGAATCGAGTAAACGGATTTTGGAGGTGTTGGAGAAGGAAACATCGGATTCTGGGGATTGATGCAGCCTTATCTGTGCACACGGTATTCTATTGCATAAACTCCCTTCCCCGGGAATTTTGGTTGAATGGAACCTAAATCAGTGATGCTTCTTCCTTTGGGTAAATCAACATCATGAAAGACTTTCTGTTCAATCGTATCACCACTCGTGCTTTTAATTTTTATAGAGATGTCCACCTTTTTTTCATCACCCAGATTCATCACCACCACTGGAATCCGGTCCTCATGTCCATAAACCATATCCACATTTTTGCTGCCCGCAAGCACATCTTGAAATGCCATTCGTGTGGACCACCAGGATAGTTTGGCATGACCGTAATAATCAATCAGGGGTTTTTCATAGGTGGCGGTATTTGGTCCTCCGTGAAGACAACACCAACTGAAACCATCGTAATCAAGCCAACGCATTTTACGTGTGGCTTCATAGGCACTGATAGCCTGCCAGGCCTGGCTTTCCTGCCATTCATCCGCAGTGAGCCTTCTGCCGATACTCCCAATATCGTAGTTCCACTCATAGGAATGCATTCGATAATGCGGTTTGCCTTTGCGAAGATTCCAATTCGGTTGGCCAATGCTTTCCTCATGTTCAAAATTAAAGTAAGCCCGTTCTTCACTATTCAGGAAACTGGGCTGATAAACACCTCCACTCCAACGACCCGGTCTGGGCCATTCCCGCAACACATCCCAATCGGCGCCATAGCCAGTTGGGCAATCCATACTCCCGCGTGTAATCATGGGAGCCGTCCATATCGGATCGGTTTTAACAGGATTTCCATTCAGATCCGTCAATCCATCATCCATAGGGGGATGAAGCCGGCGGCTGTCCGCCGTTGGAGATATTAAGCGGCTGGGGTCAAGCGGATATATCGTATTGTAGATCAGCTTGTAATACTCGAGCGCGTTCTCAAAAACGGGAGGTGGGAAATGCGGATGATTCCCAGGCTGCCAAATGACAATACAGGGATGGTTTCTCACCTGCTTGATATATTTTTCCAATCCCGTCCAATCGCTTGCCCAGGCTGAATCGGTGCGCACCCACGGCGTTGTTCCCCAGATCCACATGAAACCGAGTTGATCGGCCATCTCTGGCCATCGAGGATCATTGATCCCGAGAATCACCCCATGATGGACGGTCATACGTGCGCCATTTCCATTCATGTTCCGGATCATCAGCATTTCACGCATAAGCCATTCCTCAGGACCGCACCTTTTCCAAACTGCTATCTTATCCAGGGGCGGCCTGTCTCCGAAAATCAACGGAGCACGAAGCAGTTCAGGCTTGCCATTGATCCGAAATACTCCCCCTTCCTGGCTCACTGTTCGAATTCCGGTGGTAATGATGTTGTCATCTATTTCATTCCCTCTAAGGTCAGTCAACACCACCTGTATTTTATATAGATTCGGATCGCGCCAGGTCCAGAGTTTCGGATCCGCTACTTCAATAATTGTTTCTGCGATGTTTTCCTTTCCTGGATTCAACCAAACTGGCACCTTTTTCGTCGCGGCAGCGGAATCACTTTCTTCCGGAAACCAGGGATAAGCACGTACCAATGCATGTCCTTTAAATTGATGCGCGGAATCATTTTTCAGATTCATACGGACTTGAAGCCGCGCCGGATTACCAAGCGCCTGTGTATAGGCAAAGACATCGTCAACAAAAACCGGTGCACGCAAATCCAACCACATTCGCCCCGCGAACCATCCAATATGCATATCGGACGCCGTGTGGACCATC
>CAZXSQ010000359.1:0-7472 GCA_964643335.1 uncultured bacterium | reverse complement strand
TCTTTTTTAATATAGATTTTTGTACTCCCATTGTTTATATCTTCAAAACTTCCGGCATAAGAAACAAAATCGAAATATGGGATAGCTTTATTTACCGATACTTTTTTCATGGCTTCGCGGTATACCCAATCCGGACTAATAATAAAACCACCATGTGCGGAAACAACTGTTTGGTGTGAGTTTAAAAGTTGGTTGGGATCAAGTTCGATACCTTGAGAGCTTTCTTTCTTCAATAAGTTGGCTAATAACAAGGTTGCAAGGCCATATGTAGAACTTTTCTTTTTATAACGCTCTTTTTGAAGCAGTTTGATTTTGTCTTTGAAGCAAGCCGCCTTTCGATAAGCACAAATTCGGTCGAAAACTTGAAATGAATCACCCAAACCGATGAAAACAACCTGAATATCATTTTGATTGGCAATCTCGCAAATCATTTCCAGATTATTTTTATATGTGGGTAATGGAACTCGGCAGATCATTTCGTCAAGCCGAGGCTTATTTTGTTCAAGCCATTTTTTTATATGTTGGATTTTATATTGCATCAAAGCATTGACACAAGCAATCTGGCGGCCAAGCAGTTCAGTCATCCAGCGTATTCGCGATGTGTAGTAAAAAAAATTCTCGCTGTCAACTTCGCTGATATTTAAGACGCTCCTCCGGTCGTTAAAATTTACAGCGACTGTAATCAGGTCGGGTTCATACTGCAAAATTTTATGTTGAAGTTGAATTCTGCATTGCACTGCAGAGAAACCAGGAACAGCGCAACTGAAAACCTCAACCTCATTACCGAACAGCCGGTTAAGTATCTCTGCATACATAGATTCAAAAGCAATTCCATGACCAACAGTGGTTGAATCCCCCATCGTAATGATTCTCTTTTTATCTGCTTGTTTACAGATAGGGATATGAACAGAAGGATCACAAGTCCGGAAACCTTGCGCATTATAACAATATGTAATTTTCTGTTTGTTTTCGTTCACGCGGTGAACAATGGTATGGGGACGGTTCGTCCAATAAGTTTGAAAATCAATAACGAATGACTCATGGGCATTCATATAGCCATACTTTTGTGAAAAATAAATTTCTAATCCAGCAAAAATCCATATAAAGAGAGATAATGCTGCAGTTGTTTTAGGATAGTGTTTGAAAATGGCTAGAATATAAAGGATCATTTTTATTGGAAATTGAACCAACCATGAATTCCTGAATGAATATCAGACCATGGGAAAATTACTCCATCCTTGTTGAAGATTGCAACTCCTCCAGATCCAGTTCCAATCCAGAGATTGTTATGTTTATCCGCAGTCAAATAAAAGACGTGGTTACTGGGGAGTGGAGAATTCTCTTTCGTATATGACGTCCAATGTTGGCCATCGAAATTGACCAGTCCTCCTAAAATGAGAGGATTATCTTGTAATAAACCAGCCCAAACAGTGTTATCTTGACTAATCGTGAGTGCCCATACTCCGTCAATGGGTATATCTGAGTTTTGCGTGTTGTAAACAGTCCAGTTTTCTCTGTCAAATTTGGCTATCCCACGATCACCACCGCTTGCTCCTGCGAAGGTGCCCACCCAGATATTATCTTGAGCATCCAAAGCGACTGGTATGATCTTATTCAGTGGTAATCCTGAATTACGACTATTATAGACAGTCCAATTTTCTCCATCAAACTTTCCCAAACCACTCCCCCAAGTCCCAACCCAGAGGTTACCATTGGTGTCAAAAGTAAATGAAGTTAAAATGTTACTCGGCAACCCTGAGTTTCGACTATTGTATACTGTCCAGTTCTCTCCATCAAATATTGCTAAACCGCCACCCAGAGTTGAAATCCATAAATTCTCTTGTGTGTCAAATTCCATATATGATATATTGTTGTTTGGAAGGTCAGAATTAGAGGTGTTGTAGACAGTCCAATTCTCTCCATCGAATTTGGCCAGCCCACTGCCAGTGCTGTGAGTGCTTCCTGTCCCTATCCACGCATTGCCCTCATGGTCAAAAGCAATTGCCGATACGTTATTACTTGACAGTCCGGAATTCTCAGTATTATAGATAGTCCAGTTCACTCCATCAAACCTAGAAATACCGCTGCCAATTCCGTAGCCAGAACTATGACCAATCCATACATTATCCTCGAGATCAAACTTTATCCCAGTCACACGATTATCTGCAATTCCTGAGTTATCGGTATCAAAAACGATCCACTCAGGATTTTGTGGCCATGCATCGGCAGCGGAGGAAAGCATTCCTATAATTAACGCAATCAACCATACAGCTGCATTTCTATAAAGTTTCATTAGATGACCCCTTAAATGAATCAATATTATACGTATTCAACGATGAATATCCCATTTTCTTATTGACACAGGCTCTTCAGATAAAGTGTTTGAAAGAAATCCAAGTGCATTGGATACTTGCATGGCAAGATGTGTAAGATGATCACCAAAGAACTCTTCGTATGTATATTGGATATTTTTTGTATCGAGTGCTGCAAGAATACTAGGGATACCTTTAACCTCAGGCAACAGAACGACCGGCCCAACCCCTTCGTCTATATAGATCGGTGTGTCAGTCAGGTTGGATCCATTTTTGTTGATTTGATGTACTAAATCATGTTCGATCCACTTCTGCCACACATCCGGCACAATCGTTTTTTCCGGATACTGAATCGGCAAATCCACATGGAAAGGTTCTTTATCCAGATTAGGTGTGTATGCCGCAGCCAGCGAGTAAAATTCATTGATATCCATTCCAGCGAAAAACATTTTCCATAAATCTTCACGTGTTGTTCCTGTGACAGGAGGACGTAACGTGTCAGGGCTTTGAGATACAAACACGTCAACCAACGTTGGACTTAATTCAAGATCATTTGGTATGCCTGGACTCAGTGCGGCTACTGCGCCAAATATGTCCGGATACTCCATAGCCAGTGACAACGCGCCATAGCCTCCCATGGAGTGACCGCAAATACCACGATTCTCACGATTTGAGATTGTCCGATATTTTCCATCGATGTAACTTACAAGGTCATGAGCAATATAAGTCCGGTAGTCGCCGATTAATTCAGACCGCTCATACCAGCTTCCTCCGTAAGTATTGATCGCATTTGGCATCACGATAATCATCTCTTGGATTTGATCTGTTGCGTTCAAACCATCTGCGATATTTCCGATTTCCACACCGAGATCCATATTTCCCAAAGCTTGGGCCAGAACACTCGGCCCACCTGCTGATGTAAAGTATGTGTGATCTCCCCCAAATCCGTGTAGCAAATAAACAGTTTGATATCGTTTATTCGGGGAATTCGTATAACTCGGTGGTAAGTAAACCAGTAGTGGCCGTGTGGCCGGATCGTCCAATGGATTTCCCTCAAGCGACGGGCTCGTAATTTCATCTACAACCAGACGTTCCGGTATCGGGGGTGTAGGAGGAGGTCCCGGTGGGGGAACAGCCCCCATCTGCATCAAGGCGGTAATACTGTCGAAATAAGTGTGAAAAACCGTCATTAATCCTTCTTCGTTGATCCTGTACAATATTGCACCTCTCACTGAAACGGGCCGTCCAGTGGCGGGCACACCAAAATACAAACCTTTGTGCGTCCCATTCCATACACATTCGCATAGTACCCAGCCTTCTTCCATGTCCACATAACGTATGGGCTGTACCTGGATATCTGGAAACGCTCGGAAGTAAGCCTCCATCAAACCTACGTAACCTTCATTATCTAGCGAGGTGCCAATAGGGCCGACGAAGATGTCAGCGTCAGGATGGTGCATCTTTGTATCCGCAACCAGATCATGCGCATTCCAACGCCGTTGCATTTCCTTTACGGCTTCCACAGGAGATAGACCGGTCGGTTCGGGTACGGGAAGCGTGAAGGAAGGCTCCAGCGGAGGCAACTCGGTCGATGGCATGAGACCAAGCTGGACCATCACACTGACCAAATCGTAATACACATTAATCCGCTTTATCTTGTCACCTTCATACTCAAATATCTCTATTTTGGTAATCTGGGCTGGTTTTCTCGTTGCGGGGAATCCCATCCATTCACCATGTTGCGTTCCGGTAAGCACGTTTTCTGTCACAACAATGTTACCGTAATCAAGTACTAGTGGCCTGGTAATATGGAAATCGGGAAAGGCATGGAATATTCCTGAACAAAACTCCACAAATGCATCCACTCCATGCATAGGTGGAGGGATGGGTACACAATCATAAACAACATCAGAAGTGCAAAAACTCTTGATCCCATCCATATCTTGACTGTTTTGTGCGTCTTCAAGTCCTTGTACATTAGCTCTGAGTACATCCGGGCTATCCGGCAGAGCGTCCGAAATTAACGCATTCGTGAGGTACGGCAGCGAAACAGCGAGCCTGCTGAATACATTTGTATAATGCCGGCCTGTGTAGGTAGCGAACTCATGACCCACGCCTCGGAACGACAAAACTTGATCGAACGCTTGGGCGTGGTGAAAAATGCCCAGTTCGTCCTGATCGCCACAATCAAAGTATACTCCCCGCAATGAACTTAGATTCCCAACGTAGGTCTCCAGCATTGTTGCAGTATCATGCTCCAGCCATTTATTCCAGACTTCATCAATAATATCTCCACTGGGGTATTTAAATGGCAAATCAACAAAAAATGGTGGATTTTGTAGGTTAGGTGAAAAGGCGGCTGCAAAACCATAAGCAAAACTGGTAACTGGTTTATCAAGAGCCGGTCTCATCATGCCCTCGGGGTTTTCTGCAATACAGGCAGGTATCAAACCTTTCACAAACTCCAAATAGAGTGGCCCGCTATGGCAGGCGACAGCTCCAAAAATATCCGGGTGTTTCATCGCCAATTTCATTGCACCGTAACCGCCCATCGAATGGCCGGCAATAGCACGGTTATCCCGGTTGGCAATCGTGCGGTAATTGCTGTCAATGTGGTTTACAAGATCCTGAACAATGTAATCTTCGTAGTTTCCATTAAGCTCTGAGTTTGTAAATATACTGCCGCCGTACTTGCTATACCCATCCGGCATCACCACGATGACTTCTTTCATGTTGCCTGAGGCTATCAACTCATCCAACATCGCGCCGAAACCATTTTCAGGGAAGTCTGGCTCCTCAACCCAGTAAGGATGATTAGCGTCTAAGTACGCACCTTCGTTGCCGCCGTATCCATGCAAGAGATATATGACGGGAAAATTCCCGCCTTGATCGTAACTTGGTGGAAGATAGATAACGATGTTTCTCAGCCACGGATCTTGCTGTGCATTACCTTGGAGTGATGGACTATTAATTACATCTGTTACAAAACGATCGGGAATATGCGGGAGACCTGGAGGAACTGGACCAGCAACCGCCTCGAGCTGCGTTAGGGTTGATATTTGGTCCCAGTACATGTACATATGATTAACTAAACCATCCTCGAAATGGTATACAACCCCACCGCGGATAGCAATATGGCGTCCCGAAGGTCCAAGACCGAAATATGGTCCCATTTGGTGTCCTGAGTAAATATGCTCTTCGACCACCCATCCGTTGCCCATATCAAGACTGCGTACGATATCCAAATGAAGATCAGGAATTGCCATCATATACATCTCTTGAGACGCAAAAAACGCTGGTGGATTCATGGGTGTCCCTAAGGCGGCCACTAATATATCGGCTTCGGGATCAAAGTATTTTGAGTATTCAACCATATCGTGATTATTCCAGGTTGCTGCCATTTCTGAGGCCGTTTGCTGAGGTGATATTGTACTTGGCTCTGGAGTGCGAAGCGTAAAAGAAGGCACAAACTCCGGCATTTCCGGAACAGGCATCACGCCGAGGTTTATCATAATCGTTGACATATCAATATAAGTGGTGATTTTCTTGATCTTAGTTCCTCCAAACTCATAAATATCCATATGGATATGGGGATTGGGACCGGTTCCGGATGGTGGGATCCCCATCCATTCACCCAGGTTTGTCCCCGTGGTCGAGCATTCAGTCACGATGATATTATCGGATACGAGAATCTGCCTTTGTTCGACATGGAAATCCGGAAATCCAGTGAACAGATCAGCAAAGAATTGACGAATTTGTTCTTTTCCAACGAGCGGCTGCGGCAAAGCAGCGTAGTCGTACACACAATCGTCCGCCCAGACTGCTATGATCCCGTCCGGATCCTGAGCATTAATGGCCTGTTTCATCTCTTGATGCACAGCAAGTAAATCCTCTTCCGTCTGGGCTCCCGCCATACCAGTCACCATCATTAAAGCGCTTATTATAATAACGAACGATAATCCCATTCTCTGCATCATCCTTCCCCCTTTGTATTTGGATTTATTTGATTTATCTGTGAATTTAATGGTCCCGGATAGTTTTGATTACGAGTCAGGACTTAACTGCGATGAGTAAGATCAATCGTGCTTGACCGAACCGTTTTCAATACCGCCTCTTTGGTGTTTGCTTGCTACTTATGTCACAGACTATATTACCACACACGTAGCATGTGTCAAGTAGAAAAATAAAGTTTTTTTATTCTGAACAAATGAAATTCAATAGTGCAAAACGTCAATTTTTATGTAGAAAAGCGATAGCCTAAATCACCCATGTTTCCAAAGAATATTTATTGCCTCCTATCCTTAGGGTAGGACTTCACAGCGATTCAGTATAAAGAAATGCGTTTACTCAATATGGTAATACCGCATTGAACATAAAAAACACCAACTGCAGCAAGAAAGATTTGTTTATATTTATTCACATCAAATATTTTACCATGATATTAATGACTACACTATTAAACCATAAATTGATAATTGTCAATAGGGGGAACGAAAAAAATTTTTGTTTACAATAAACCGTGATTGATTTTAATTGGGATAAACAACACTAAGCGTGTAAAAACAATACTTCCACGTGAGATTATCTGTTTACTCCTCCGGCAGGAAGTTCTTCACGGCCCAATATTGTTTGCTCTCTTTGATGGCGAGGAACGAGATATATTGGCCATCCGGTGACCACCGGGCGTGAAACGGTGTTCCAATTTCTGAGGGAAGCGGAAGCTGGAATGGCTCACTGCCTTGTTGCAACGGCGCTATCCAGAGTTCGCTGCTGTCCGGTTCTACGATATTCAATCTGTACGCAAGGAATTTGCCGTCGGGCGACCAACTCGCAGTGTTGACCCACTTCTCCGCTTCATCGTAGTGGAGGAGTGCGCGTGTATCGCCGCTCTCTATGTTGGTCGCCATAAGTTTGCCTTTGTCGCCGGATATTCTGTAAGCGACCCACTTGCCATCCGGCGAGATTGACGGAAGCCACGCTTTTTTACCCTCGCTGATCGGGGCAATTTGTCGGGGAACGGGGTCATCGAGACTGACAACGAAGATACGTCCGTTGCTCCCATAGGCAATTGTTTCTCCGTCATGTGAACAGGTCGGATCATAATGCCTCCCCTCGTCTATAGAAACCAACAATTCGGCTTCGCCGGTTTCTACATCGATA
>CAZXSQ010000358.1:0-7503 GCA_964643335.1 uncultured bacterium | reverse complement strand
GTTTCCTGGAAGGGGAATAATGACAGAATCCGCCCCTGGTATAATGGGAAAGTTTTTGGGGTCCGTCTTCAAACCTTCAAAAATGGTTTGAGCCAGTAAAGACGCTTTCGTTAAATCTTCGGCCCTGCGGCTGGTTTCCACTCCGTAGGGAAACACTTTGACGATGGTAAGCAATCCAAAGGCGAGAATGGAAGCCGCAATAATAACTTCCAATAGGGTAAATCCCTCCTCCCGCTTTTTCTTAATGCGATGATCGTTCATTTGGCCTCTTCCCGCATCTCTTAAGTTTTTTTTACTGGTCATTAACCATTTCATCGGAATTTCTCCTGACAGTTCCTACTCAGACTCAGGCGGCTCATCCAAGGGCCACGGATTCATAATGGCAAAATCATAACGCCGGGTTCTTCCCGTCAACCGTATCACTTCAAGTGTATAAATTTTGTATCGTTCTTTGGCATTGTCACCTCCCCATAAAAAACTGGGATTACCCGCTTTTTGCACTGCATCCACATAGTTGTAATCCATACCATCTATGGTAAACACTTCAGCATCGCGGGCGAGGTGAATCACCGGTGCGATTTCGTTATATCCTGTTTGTCCCTCTTCGCCATCAAAATAGACTTTCTGTATGGCTCCCCGGGTGTTAAATTCAATATAAAAGATATCCGGATTATCAATTCCTGGGATACGATTATCTACATCAGCGATCATCACATTTTCAGGGAGATAATCGGTATCCCCGAGAGGATAAGCGTTGGGCATCGTTCCGGTATAGCCGCCGCCTTTGGGTATATGGGTCTCAAAATCGTAAGCCTTATTTCGTTTCCCTTCAATCCAAATCGCTGCACGGCGAATTCGGGTACCGGTCAGTTTGTTTTGAGAAAACCCATCCAGCTCACCCGCATCGATCGCAACCCGCCGGTTTTGGCGCATCGAAATCGATAATTGACGCGCTTGCCGCAGATTGGCGTCAATTATGCGCGCGGCCGTGTCCACACGGCTTTGGCTGATTTGATTGATATAGCTGACCGCACCCACACTGACTATCACCCCGATGATTCCGATAACCACTATCATCTCAACCATCGAGAAGGCTTCATTTTGGGAAAATAATCCCTTTTTACGAGCGGCTCCTCTTTTCATGATTCCTGTCCTTTTATCGTGTCACTACCGATTGTATAACCTGTAATGTTTTAATTTCGAGAACTTAGTTCTTTATGTCACACCTACAATATCACACAACATTAGTATTGTAACGCCGAATTATCATTAAATTATCCAAAAAAGGTACATTCAGGTATTTCAACTCCTGAACCTGTGATAAAAAAAAGATTAGATTAATTAATGATTTTTCCCAGCCGATTATGGCTGGAAGTATACTAGTACCGACGCTTCCCTAAGACATTTCAATAGCAGATAGTAAATCAAAGGAAAACAAATACTTAAAGTCGATTCACTTTTAGCCTATACTTACAATATCATGCTTATTAAAATCCATCAATTAATTGTAACATTTTTATCGCATAAACATGAGCCTGATGGTAAGCTTAATCAATACATCATCTAATATGTATGGATTATTTATGAAGTGCTGTTGACAAGCGTTTTTTTCGGTATTTCAGTATGTTATGATACTATTCACCTTTGGTGTATTTAGTTGATTAAATGAATAAATTTAATTCTACTTAATAAGGAGCTACGAGGATGATTTATAGAAAATTCACCTTTTTAAGTGCGCTGGTATTCTTCGCAGAAATGCTATCCTTGCCTCTTGGCCATGCCGCCCCTGACAAATTTCTCCTTGAAGATGGCGATTCGATTGTCTTTCTGGGTGACAGCATAACCCAGGCGGGATCAAAACCGGAAGGATATGTTTCTCTCTTTAAACTTACCTGCGATATGAATGGGTATGAAGTGAAAGTCATCAATTCAGGCATCAGTGGACATAAATCCAACGATATGCTGGCCAGACTGGATAGAGACGTGATTGGCCTTGAACCGGATTGGGTGAGTATATCGTGCGGCGTCAACGATGTTTGGCACGGTGAAAAAGGGGTACCGCTTCCGGATTACAAAAAGAATATGACTGAAATAGTCGAGCGCTGCCAGCAGGCGGGTATCAAGGTGCTACTCTTGACAGCCACACCAATATATGAGGATTTGCAAGGCCCTGAGAATAAAAAACTTAGGCACTATAATGCCTTTTTGCGGCAATTGGCGAAGGAAAAAAATCTTCTTTTATGCGACCTTTTCAAAGCGTTTGCGGAAACCTATCAACTCAAACTCGAAAACGACTTTCGATTGTTAACCACTGACGGAGTCCATATGAAACCTCGAGGCAACCGGCTTATGGCTCGTAAAATACTTCAAACTTTAGGGATGACGAGACGCGAAATGCGGTTGGCGGAAAAACGCTGGGAACTCGTAAACAATATGTGAGGGGATGACCATGACAAATACAACAAAAAATAATACAACATCAAGACGGAATTTTTTGGGAATGGCTGCAGCCGGAATGACATTTCCTATGGTGAACCCGCTGACTTCTCATGCCGCAGGATCAACCTCCAAGCGCAACATCATATTTATCTTCATCGATGACATGCGCTTTGATTCCATGAGCTGCATGGGGCATCCGTTTCTCAAAACACCGAACCTGGACCGGATGGTTGTGAATGGAATCATGTTTAACCATGCTTATGTGACCACTTCGCTTTGTTCACCCAGCCGGGCAAGCATACTGAGCGGACAATACGCGCATCGGCATGGTGTACTGAACAATTCCACTTTATTCCCCCGGCACATCCCCACATTCCCGATCGAATTGCAGAAAAACGGATACGAAACCGCATTCATCGGGAAATGGCATATGGGCGGGAGTACAGATGAACCCCGCCCAGGTTTCGACCACTGGATCAGTTTTCGCGGGCAGGGAGTCTACTACAATCCCACATTTAATATCAACGGTGAAAAAGTTGAACGTGATGGGTATATGACCGACTTATTGACGGATTACGCTGTCGATTTCTTGAAAAAAGACCGGGACAAACCGTTTTTTATGTATTTGTCCCACAAAGCGGTTCATGGGGATTTTTATCCGGCGCAGCGGCATAAAGACGCTTTTTCGGATGTTGAAATCGAACATCCCGCCTCGATGGCAGACACGCCGGAAAATTACGAAGGCAAACCATTATGGGTCGAACGGCAGCGTCACAGCTGGCACGGCGTTGATTATATGTATCACGACAAAACCTTTTTCGATAAGTTTCTTCTCGACTATAACCGCACCATGCTGGCGGTGGATGAAAGTGTCGGGACAGTATTCGACACGTTGAGAGAACAAGGCATTCTGGATTCAACCCTGGTCATTTTTATGAGCGACAACGGATTCTTGCACGGCGAGCATGGACTGATCGATAAACGGTGCATGTATGAGGAATCCATCCGAGTGCCCCTAATCGCTCACTGCCCAGAGATCATTCCCAGCAATCAGAAAACTGATCGGATTGGTTTAAACATCGATATTTGCCCAACCATTCTTGACGCGGCAGGAGTTTCAATCCCCGAGACAGTACAAGGCAAATCCTTTCTGCCGATTCTAAAAGGTGAAGATCCGGAATGGCGGGAAGCAATGTTGTACGAATATTTCTGGGAAAGGGCTTTTCCTCAAACCCCCACAGTATTCGGAGTGCGTACCGAGCGATACAAATATATGAATTATCACGGAATATTCGACCTGGACGAATTATATGATTTGAAAGAAGATCCCAAGGAAATGCACAACCTTATCGATAATCCTGCCTATTATGAAGTACGATTAGACATGCAAAGGCGTTTGCGTGAATTACTGAGAAAATATGGGGCCACCATGGTTCCAAGTTTCCATACTGAATAAGAATGGGGCAAACAAAGGCTTAAGTTTACAAAGGGGCAAACACACAGGTTTGCCCCTACAACAATGCAGGGTGTATGTATATGTCTACCCTTCAGCAAATTTTCAAAAAACTATCAACATCGGAATCATGCCATGTTCTATGATTTGTCTCTTGGTTTGATTTGGTATTTGACATTAACCTGCCTGGGGGTTATCGTTCTGCCAATCTCTATGCTGATATTCCGCTCGATGCCGGAAAGCGGTGTTTTGCTTTCACGGCTGGTGGGCTGGCTTTCCATTTCATTTGTAACCTGGCTGCTCGCCTATTTCACTCCCTACCCTTTTTCACAACTGGGATTGTTTCTTGTCGGAGCGGTTTTTTTCGGAATTTCACTTTATTTATTGAAAACCCGCTCGGAATGGACTATGCAGCGATTGAGACATCAGTGGCGGACAGTTCTGAATGGAGAACTATTGACACTGCTGGTTTTCTTTTTGATATTGCTGGCCAGGAGGGAGGATCCGTCCATCAATACCACAGAGAAACCGATGGACGCCATGATGCTGAGCTCGCTCATCACATCCTCAGAAATTGCACCTCCCGATCTTTGGTTTGCTGGGAAGCCCATCAATTATCATTATGGCGGTTATCTGCTTCATTCCGTCCCAGCAAAACTCACCGGTTTGGAGACTGAATTCGCCTTCAATTTATCCGTCCCGGCAGTAGCCGCTATGGCTGCCAGTGCGGCTTTTGTTCTGGGCCGGGCATTATTCGGCCGGTGTAGATGGGGGATTATCACCGTTCTGTGTACTTTATTTATCGGTAACATATCTGCAGCGGTTACCGTGATTATCAACAAATTTTCGCTCATCAACAATCCATCCCATTTGAGATGGGATTTTCTTTGGACTACATCTCGAGTGATTTATGATCCCGCTGAAACTATCAATGAATACCCATTTTTCGCTATATTGTGGGCCGACCTCCACCCTCATTTTTCTAATATCCCCTTCGTTCTTTTATTTCTATGCGTTAGTTATGTTTTGTTTCATATCCTCATCAAACATCCCATCCAAAATATAATCCGTTATCATTATCCGTTGTTGATTTTCGCCATCATATCTTGTGGATTTCTCCTGCCAACCAATATTTTCGATTTCCCCATCTGTTCGGCATTTTTCGGTTCGCTGGTCATACTGGCCGTAGTATGGAGGTATATGAGTACAAGGCAATGGAGATTCTCACTATCGAACAGTGTATTGATACTCCTGCCTATTATCGGGTTCCTGCTGGTTGCTCCCTTCTGGATGAATTTTGAATCCCCACTCAAAGATGAACATCCCATACAGTTGAGTTCAGTCCATACCGATTTGCTTGAATTCTTATTGGTGTTTGGGGCGCATACTCTTGTATCCGTTATTTACCTGACTGTGGCAAGCCGGTCATTCTTGACCGGTTTAAGCAAGGAGGAAACCGGATTTATATTTGCATTATTGGGAATACTTTTTATAGCGTTATGGTCGATGTCAGGATATGTCATATTCGCTTTTACTCCCATGATCGCAGTCCTGTTCTGGGGATTTTCTTTGTACAGAACTGTAACAGCAAGTAAACAAGAAACTTCACAACAAACGAAAGGCGAAATTTTCGCATTGACGGCCTGTGCGCTGGCGTGGTCATTGGTGGCCGTGTGTGAATTCATTTATCTTAAAGATCAATACGCTTCCGCCAGGATGAACACTCTTTTTAAGTTCCACTTTCCCGCCTGGCTGCTGTTCGGCATTAGTTTACCTTATTTAACTTATTCGGAGTTGAAAAAAGAATCCAACAGTCAGATCAAGTGGTTCGCAGCAGCGCCGGTTATCGGAGCACTAATCGTTTCTTTGATAGGGCCGTTTTACGCTCTCGGTTCTCTTTACACCATGCCGGCTACGAATCACGTGGTCTCGTTGGACGGTCTGACGTTTATGAAAACTTCTCAACCCGCTCATTACCAGATCATCCAGTGGATACGTGAAAACAGCAGCCCGACAGACCGGATTCTGGAAGTGCCCGGGTGCGGTTACCGCGAGGAAAACCTGGTATCCGCCTTTACCGGAAGAGAAACGGTCATTGGATGGGTCAATCATGAAAGTGTGTGGCGTGGACGCGATCCTGAAGTGTTCAGCCGAAAAGAACAGGTCATGAATTTTTATACCAGCCGGAATTGGCAGGAGGCCAAGAATCTCCTTGAACGATACGATATCCAATACATAATATTTACTTCACCCGATCCCTCCTGCAGCGATACTTTTGCCAAACTTGACCAAATGAAAGCAGGAGTATTCCGGCAAAGTCTAAAGCCAATAATTCAAGAAACCGGCCAGGCCTTTAACCGTTTATCTCCTTTTGAACTCTATGCTGTGCCGGATCTTTAGGGATCAATTTTGTGTTGACCATGAAAAACGAGACCATCCAAATTGGCATAATCGGAGCAGGATCTTTTGCATGCCGTTATCACATCCCGGCTATCCAAAAACGTGATGATGCGGTTGTAACAGCTATCACCAAACGCACGAAGGAAAGCCGTGACAAAGTTCAAACCAAATTCAAAATTCCTTACGCCTTCGCTCATTATGAAGAGATGCTGGAGAATGCAGATCTCGATGCTGTTATCATTTGTTCTCCCCATCATGTCCATTATGAACAGGCCAAAAGCTGCCTTCTTCAAGGATTCCCCGTTCTTCTGGAAAAACCGATGACTATCGAAGTGGATCACGCACGGGAACTGGTCAAAGTGGCGGAAGAAAACGACACTCCCTTTTTGGTCGCTTACAATCGGCGGGTGGATAACCGCTACCGTGAGGCAGCACGCATTATTCAAGACGGGGGCATCGGTGAGGTTCGTCACCTTGAAGGGCGGCGATTCGCCCAAATCGAGTGGATGCTGCAAGGACAAGAGCCGCCGACTGAAGAAGAAAGAGAAAAATGGTGGCCCGACAGCGACCGTCCTAATTTCCGCAGTTCAACCACTTATATGGGTGAAGGATTCCTGGATGACGGCGGTTCACACGTAATCGATACCGTTTTATGGCTGTCATTTTCAAGACCGGAGGAAGTCACGGCTCTCATGCACATGTATCCATCTGGACTTGAAGTAAGATCGGCAATCAGCCTGTCTTTTGAAAACGGCGGCGTCGCTTGCATTTCCTCGTCCGGAGACACACCCTTGGCCATACCTTATGAAACCATTGTTCATGGCAGCGAAGGAGCCATCGCTTTATCACCGGCGGAGTTTGTTCATATTTATAAAGGTAAAAAACGAAACCAGCGGCCGCAATTTCCCAAATTGACCACCACCGGGCATTTTATCGATGTATTGACCAGAGGAGAAGAAATTTTATGCACGGCAGAAACCGCCGTCACCGCTGTGCAAATATCCCGCGCCGCATTTCAATCTTACCGGATACGGAAGACTGTCAGCTTGTAGAAGTAGAATGAGTCCCGTATTATCGATGGGTGGCAAGGGCAAGACCGCTTGCGGTCAGCCCTTGCGGGTAGTGGTACCAGGTGCCATTTACGTCAAAGGCTGGCTTCGCCTTGCCTTTGGCACCCGGCCGCATTCAAAGGCCGACCGCTATTATGTCGC
>CAZXSQ010000357.1:0-7517 GCA_964643335.1 uncultured bacterium | reverse complement strand
CAGACATGGATATTCTTCGTCGAAGTAAGAAATGACTTGTACATTTCTTCGCTCGGCTTCATGGAGTATAGATAAGGCTAACTGATTCGCTACAGCCCAGTCATGGTCATCATCATTCCATAACAGGCCTTGATTTGATTCCTTCCCCCTTAGTTCATTGGCGGGTGTCTTCCGAATATCCTTAAGGTTATAATAACGCTTTACCAGTTCAATAATTCGCTTGTCGCTGATTCGCTTCAGTTCCTGTAAAGTAAGCAGACTTACAGTGCTTTTTGATGGGATATCAAATTCCACAGATATTTCACCTCACCATTCAAAGGTGAAACGTAACCACGCGTTTCTTGTGCAATTATCCGATCAGCACGTTCATACGGCAAGCGGTATAAACTATAAATTCAAGCGAATTTTCGGGAGGAGAAAAGACAAGATAATGACGACCACAGACCGTCTTTTCTTATTTCACCACTATTCAACGCAGATTCAACAGTTACCATAAAACGATGAGGGTCGATCGGTCTCTCAATAACGTAAGAAGCATGGAACCGTTTCAAGCGCTCATTGATCTCCGGTGTTAATTCAGAATAAATCAAAATCATTTTGGAATGGGTGGACAACCCCTTCAATAACCAGATTAGATAACTCGGATCCGGTATTTCTTCGGCCTGGCCAAGGATACACAGATCATAATGTCCGCTTCGGGCATGATTCCATAATTCCAAATCGTCTTTTGCGTAAGTTAATTGAAAGCCGCTTTCCTTAGCAATTTTATCAAGTACATTTTTTTCCTGAGAAAGCAACCCAAAAGACAAGATATGCAATAAATTTTCATTAGTTCGTGGGGCAATCATTTTGTATCTCCTTATATTAAATGACCCCATTCTCACCATTTCATATTTCTTCTATCTAGATTGGTAACATATTTTCTCTACTTTGTCATATAAATCCTAATATTTTGGCTTTAAACATAAAAAATTGAATTATAAACGATAAAGATTAATTTGATCGAAAGATAGATTTAAATACAATTTATACTTGAAAGATCAAACAAAGTAAAATAATAGGAGCAAGATTTACTTTAAAGAGCTGTTAAGACAGGTAGGAGATTCAAGTGTCTTTATTCTTGGATTTAGTGCGGGAAGCGTCTAAAACCAGCGAAAAATCGATACATTTTGTTGAATGAGTCAACGCACCGAGTGAAATATAATCTACCCCTGTTTCTGCCACAAAGGAAACCATATTCAACTTGATACCGCCCGAGGCCTCAGTTTCGGCACGTCCGTCGATCAGTTGAACTGCCTCAGTCATGGTATCGACATCCATATTATCCAGCATAATTCTGTCAACACCGGCTTGAATAGTTTGCCGTACTTCTTGCAGGTTCCTTGTCTCCACTTCGATAGTGAAAGTATCCCCCCAACGTTTGCGAGCAGCATTGACTGCCTTGAGAATACCACTGCAGCTATCAATATGATTGTCCTTAATCACAATCATGTCATATAAACCATGCCGGTGATTCACACCACCGCCCACCCGAACGGCATACTTTTGCAGACGGCGGTACAATGGCGTCGTTTTTCTTGTATCGGTGATTCGAGCTTTGGTATGCCGCACCGCCTTCACATGTTCGGACGTCGTTGTTGAAACACCGGATAAAATACCCAAAAAATTCAAAGCCGTCCGCTCTCCTGTCAGAATCGCACCCAGTGGTCCCTCCAGCGTGAATATGGTTCTTCCAGGCGAAACGGTCTGCCCTTCACGTGCCCAACATTTAACCTCTACTCTCTCACTGACTTGCCGGTATGTTTCTGTAAATATCTGCGTACCGCAAAGCACCCCAGTTTGCTTAGCATAAACACGAGCCGCCCCTAGCCGTGTTGGGGGAATCGTGGCAATAGTAGTAACATCACCATCACCTTTATCTTCTACAATCGCTCTGGAAATAATATCACGGATATGCTCATCAATGGTTAAAGGAGATATTTCCAGACCTTTGTCATAAGAAGTGTCTTGTTCGTGTTGCTCATTTATTATCTGTGGCGGCATTATCCACCCTTATCTCCATATGACTATGTTGAATCTCATTTCATCCAATTATTGTTCACCCAATACTGCATTCTCTTATATTACCTTATCATATATCATAATATAGTGTGATTGATTGATCATACACTTGCCAAATTGTTTTTGAAATCTCTAAACTATTTGAATTTACCTCCAAATAATTTTATTATACTGCTACACTATTTGTATCTTTGTAACAGGATTACACAATCTAAAAGTTTGTTATAATAATATAAAACACATTTTTGCAAAAACGCTACGTGAAAAAAACCATATCTTTTACATTTTTTGTGGGTGCTTTAGAAACAATGCCAGACAGATTCTCCGAAGATGATAATTTAAAACTCGAAAATCTCTTAAAAGCCATCGATGATGAATTGGTTGAAGGAACTAGTAACCCTGATGAACAAAAGCCATCGAAAGAAGAGAGACATTTTCAAAAAGAAACAATTCTTCATTTGAGCGATAATTTCGAATTGGTACTCAACAGCGATAAGACCCGAGCGGTATGCCGTTATTTAACCTCTACATCCAAAACTCCCTCAATCAAAGGCCTTGATATTATCAATCAATTAAAAAATGTGGGAATCGTTCACGGGATTTTGGAAAAAAATATTCAAAAAGCGGCCACTATGATTCGAACAAATCCCAAAGCCGAGTTGGAAGTGGTAGTGGCTCAGGGACGCCCTGCTGTACCAGGACATCCATCCAGAATAATTTATTGGATCGGAAATGAACCTCATGCCTGCAAAACCGGAAATATTCAAGCCAGGAAAAATGATTTACTCTTAAAAATTGAACCGGCAACTGCTGGAGTTCCTGGCATATCGGTTTATAGCGAAGAAATCACCCCTCCCGAATACCAAGACGAACAGTATCACCCAGGACAGAATGTTTATGTGAATGAAAAAGCTGAATTTATCGCCGCTCGCGCGGGACATGTTAAATTCGATGATAACTTCATTCACGTTATGCCAATCAATAGAAACGCGGTGTGTGAAGTCACAGTCAGTGAAGACGAAATGAGCGCGATGATCTCTATCGAGCCACCGATGGGCAAAGGTTCTCCTCTCTCGTACCGGGATGTCCGATCCCTTCTTGCTGAACATCAAGTCTGTGCTGGAATCGATGATCACTTGATTCATCAGACCCTGATACAAGCCAATCAGGAGGGAAAGACCATTGAGAATTTGTGCATCGCGCGGGGGAAACCAGCCCACAGTGGACACGACGCCAAACTTCGATGGTATATCCATCCTGACCGGTCTAAAGAACGGTATACCATTGAAGCGGACGGATCGATTAATTTCTACAGCATTAGCCAGATTACCACTGTAAAAGAGGGAATGCACCTTCTTTCCGTCAATCCTCCTTCCAAAGGCACGGATGGATTTACAGTTCGCGGCAAACGAATTGAAGGCAAATGGGGTAAAAGGCAAAAAGTCCATGCAGGAGAAAACATTCTAATACAAAATGATGGGAAAGATTGGTACGCCGCCTGCAGCGGCAAATATGTTATTGAAGAAAACGTTTTGAATATTTTCCGGCTTTATTATGTCGATAGAGATGTCGATTTTTCAGTGGGCAATATCGACTTTGAAGGTGATGTTGTTATCTTGGGTAACATTTTGGATGGATTTGAAGTCAAAGCGACCGGCAATATTACTGTTAAAGGAACCATCGAGGCGGCCAATGTAAATGCAGGCAAGAATGTCGAAGTCAGACAAGGCATCTTTGGAAAAGAAAAAGGCAAAGTCGAAGCGAAATTTGATATCATCTCGTCCTTCCTGCAAAATGCCGAGGTGGAAGCAGAGCGAAATGTCATCGTCAGCAATCAAATCCTTAACAGCGTAGTCCGCGCGCGGTTTAACGTTGAGGTTAAAACCGGGAAAGGAAGTATAATCGGCGGCACCACTTTGGCCGGTCATAAAATCAACGCCAGGACAATCGGCACTGAATACGGAACTATTACCAACGTCAATGCCGGAACCGATTACGGTTTACTCAAAAAAATGTGTATTATTTCTGAAAAGAAGAACAATTTAAATAAACAACTCTCCGCATTGAATGATTTTTTTACGTCGAAAAAAAGAGTATTAGGTTCAACGAATGAATTGGATAACCATCAACAACAATTAATCAAAGCAGCAAAACAAAAACAAGAAGAACTCCAAAAAGTAATCAAAAATTTATCGGCCTCGTATAGAGAACTGGCCCAAAAACTGTATAACACCAAATCGCCACAAATTCATGCCTCTATGGCGATCATGCCAGGAGTGAATATTCGTATCCGTGAAACTCAATACAAAGTCCGAGTTCCCATCAAGCAGACGGCGGTTACATATGACCATGAAAAAGAAAAGATCATTATTCATTCCACAGAGGAAGATGCATAGTGATCTCTACTGCTAAGGAGCCAAATGATTTATTTCCAATTCTCTTGCCAGTTTCTGAGTATCACGGTGGATCATTCTCAAAAACTCACACTTCTCATATTCGCTGAGAAATGAGGCGCTAATTGCGTTTTCGTTCACTTTTGGGATGTCCTGAATCGATAGACCTTGAAACTTGATCAGCTTTTCAAATTCATTGCTTAGTGTTGTTTTAAAAAAGCCCGGATCGTCAGTTCCGATGGTGACCGGTATTCCACGATCTTTATAAAATCGAAAGGGATGTTTTTCTAATGATGGAACCACTTTTAACATGACATTACTGGTAAGACACATATTGAGGGGTATTTGTTTTTCGGTAAGATAATCCACAAGTTTCGGGTCTTCTCGTGATCTTACACCATGATCGATTCGTTCCGCTCCGAGTGCTGTAAGCGCTCCCCACACGGATTTGGCTCCTCTTCCCTCTCCTGCATGGGCGGTTTTGCGTAATCCAATAGACGCGGCGTATTCAAATACCGCTGCCGAATTTCCGGGTGGAAAATCTTCACTTCCCCCCAAACCAATCCCAACTACATTTGAAAAAGGATGACGTTCGATCATGTTCACCGTTTCCATTCCCGCTTCAAAACCAAGGTTCCTGACGACATCGATTATGAAACGGTGCTCTCTCTTTTCGCCTTTTTTTGAATCCTGCAAACCACAATCAATCGCCGTAATCAGCTCTTTGTAAGGTATACCGGAACGAACAAACTTGTGCGGTGCGAGAGTGATTTCAATATACCGGATATTTTCTTGTGATAAATAAACACCAATAGCTTTCGCCGCAAGGTAAAAATCCTCTGGCTCACGGAACAATGTAGAACAATATAAAAATTTCTGAAAGAATTCATGGGCATTGGAAAAGTATAAATACCAGTTTGCTTCTTCCAATGTTTTTATTACAGGAACATTATATTTTCGTGCAAGACGAAAAATTGTATCGGCAGATAATGCTCCTTCAAAATGAAAGTGAATTTCACATTTAGGCAAGCGTTTGATAAAAAGCCGGCTTGATTCGGGTAAATGAATGTCACTGCCGGAGTCATACTCAGCCCTCATTCTAGTAAAAAAAGAAATTATTCTCCGAGAGAGTTTTGTTATCATGTATCTCACCAATACAACACTTAGATCACAACCAATTGTAACCTTTATAATGCTTCTGAAAACTCGTTTTCCCGTTACGGAAAAATTCGTCAAAATCCCATTCGAACTGGTCCACATAATTCAGAAACTCTGGACGGACCACATAGGTTACCACCAGTAAGGCAGAGCCATCCTTCAAATCAATATGAACAGACTGACGGGCATACATCTCACCCTCAAATCGATCCAACCGCTCCCAGACCGTATTGGGCACATTCCTGTAAACCACACCATCGACGTAACCTGTTTCTTGTAGAACAAGAGCGGGATAATCCTCACCTTTAACAGAGCGTCGACTGAAACCCTTCAATGTACCAGACTCATAAGCCAAACGGTATCCTGCAACTTGTTCCATAATATCTTCACACATCAAAGTCCCGTATGCAAAAAGATGTTCCATCTCCACTCTCCAATCGAGCCTGCATAGTGTTTAATCAAACCAGCCGTTATAATAAATCCACTAGATAAAAAAGAATAACCCCTAATAACGAAAGGTTTTAATTCATTCAGTAAAATGAAGATTCTACCCGCCACTGAACAGCAAATTCCTTTGATAAAAAAATCATTTGATCAACTTCGCCAAAAACGTCCACAGGACTATGTGGATTACCTTGCCCACAGGAATGTCATGGATTTTCATAGAGACCGTGTTATCAAGGATATCACACCTTCGCAATCGTCTTCTGAAAATGAAATTACTTTATTCATACAGGATGATGAACAACTGGCGGCCCTTGCAGGTAGTCAAAAATCCAATTGGCATTCCGAATATTTTGAAATCCCCTATTACAAAATTCAGCCTTTTTTCCTGTTTTCGGAAGACCAACAGACGGTTGAAGCGCTCACCGCTGATCTAGCCGCAACGCTGCGGGAAATTCCAAACTCAGTACATACCACTCGCTTAGAAGCTCGCGAGCCGTTTCTGCCCTATTTTTTAACCACCCATGGTTTTACCCATACAGGAACGTCGGTCCGGCTGGCGATGCATACTGATGCTTTAGAAAATATTGACAATCCCTATAACACAATCTATGATAATATATTTATGATAAGGAACTATGATTCCGGCGATCTTCACGATATTCAACAGATCGCTCAATACAGCCATACATACAGCCATTTTTTTCGCGAAATACGTTTTCCGAAAGAAAGAACGCATGAATTGTTCGCCAAATGGATACACAAAAGTATCAATGAATTGGCTAAAAAAGTCTGGGTGGCTGAAGCGGATGGTCAAATCGCCGGATTTTCGACTTTATTGGTAAGTCATGCACTGGTTCCATACATCAATAAGAAAATAGGGGTGATTGATTTCATCGCCGTCGATAAAAATGTTCAAGGAAAAGGAATTGGAAAAGCCCTGCTAAACGCCTCGCTGGCATGGTGCAAAGAATTGGTGGATGTGGTTGAACTTCGAACCATGGCCGATAATTTACGCGCTATCCGGTTCTATGAAAACCATGGCTTTCGAATGATTTCCGCTGACCATCATTTTCATTATTGGACATAAAGCAAAAGGCGAATATAATCTCAATACAGAGATTTATAATATCAAATTTAATTAGGAAACGGAGATAGTGAATCATGTTGACGCAGCATCGCGTCCTGGTTCTAAACTCCAGCTACGAGGCAATCAATATTTGTACTGCCAAACGGGCTTTGGTGATGCTGCTGTCGGGTAAAGCGGATTTAGTCGAAAACGCTGGTGTGGTCATTCATGCCGCCAGTCTCTCGATGTCCTTACCCGAGGTAATCCGTTTGCGCCGGTATATCCAGCTGCCCTATCGGCCGCTGCCCTTCTGCCGCAAGAATATCTTGCTTCGGGACGGCTATCTATGCCAATACTGTGGGAAACAATTCCCGCCTGACGAATTGACACTC
>CAZXSQ010000356.1:0-7527 GCA_964643335.1 uncultured bacterium | reverse complement strand
ATTAAGAATATGTTTCATTGGCAATTTTATTGGTCCTATGTTTTTTACCCCAAAGGAGGTAAAGATGAAAGCCAGGGCTATCAGCCCTGGAGATAATCCAAATTAAGCCAAAACCCTGAATGGGTTTTAGAAGACATATGGTTTATACCTTATCTTAAGCCCTTTCAGGGCTATGTATTTAAATGAACACAATTCCTGGCTATTTTCTTTAATCCCTTTGGGATTATTTTACCGCTTTATAGTAATTTTACATAAAATCCTTTTTACCCATTATATGAATTGCAAACTCTCAAAAGTAACAAAAACTAGTTGAACAAAATTATAATTAAGTTATAGCCAAAGAAAACGATTTTTCCAAATGAATAATCCTATCTAATCGGATTCACAATTAATTAAACGAATTGGACTATCGAGTGTCACTCAAACATAGAGTCTCATCAGCTACTGCTCTTCGGGAGGCAGAGCGGCGATGGTTATGTTCCACACCCCTGCTTTCACACACGTATCTAGTATTTGAACGGCATATTCCAGCTTGGCTTCTTTGTCTCCCCGTATAATCACGGACTGATCCGGATATTGTTTGGCAATGCGTGTTAAAAGAACATTCAGTTGCTGCATACTGACTTCGCGCTGATTGACGACAATGGCTCCGTCCTGTTTCACGTTTATGATTAATTCACCAAGATCCCGCTGGGGCGGAGTGGCGGATTCCGCCGTTGGAACTGTAATGGACAGTTCGTTCTCCAGGCGGGCAAAGACCGAAGTTGTGATAAAAAAGATCAGCAGCAAGAAAACGATATCAATCATCGGCGCCATTGGAATGGCGGGTTCTTCTTCATTCAATCGTCCCAAAAAATCCATTTTTATTCTCCATGGGAAGAAATGTGATCCGCCACTTCAACAGCGATTTCTTCCACTTGTGCAATTAATGATTGTAATTTGCCGCGGAAAAAGAAGAAAAAGCCCATGCAGGGAATAGCGACTATCAATCCGGCGGCGGTTGAAACCAAGGCTTGGGCGACTGCGCCCGCCAAAGCGACCGGTTTGACTACACTGATATCAAACGCGATGAAATTAAACGCTTTGATCATTCCCAACACCGTTCCTAACAAGCCCAACATGGGGGTGACTGTAGCAATGTCCGACAGGTATCGGACGCGACGCATCAAAGTTTCCGCTTCGCGTCTACCCACGGCTTCCATGGTGGAGGCGGCTGAGCTGGGATCCGTGGTTCCTCGGGCAATGCCGGCAAGAATCACTTTGGAAAACATGCCTTTGGAACGGCGGCAGAGCCGGGCGATATCTTCATAACGCCCATCGCGTAGATAATGCCGGATTTGTACCACGACATCGCTCGGAACCAGGTTTTTTTCTGTAAGTGTCAATCCGTAATAAATAGCCAAGGCGAGGGCCAGAACAGAAAGTCCTGCAATCACAATCATGACCCATCCACCCGCTGATAATAATTCAAAGAGCGTCATCCCCGCCGGCTCGGTGATATCGACAGTATTTTCAACAGCAGGAGTCGCGCTTTCGATTGTACCGGTAGCCTCCTGTGTTTGGGCATTTGTAGAAATAATGAAGAATAAGATTAAGAGAGTTGTAAGGCATAGAACAGAAATAAGGCCCAATTGAAGGTTTATGCGTTTCATTCTAATATAATTCCTCCCGATAGAGGTGTTGAATCAGAAGCCTTCTAGCCAATGATAGTAATATAGTCGAACGTAAAGTACAACAGTCAGTAACGCTTTCGATATGAAAGGGCACATCTTATTATATTATAATTTTCATTGTCAATAAAATATATTTTTGTGGTAAACACAAAGAATGTTTATTCTTCATGAAGAAACGAGGCGCTTATGCTAAATTCCATCCGGTTTGTTATAGTTATTACCAGTGATCGAGCTTCAGCGGGTTCGTGTCAGGACAAAACCAGTCCTTTATTGGAAACAATAATCATACAAAATCACGGAATTTTGGTTGATAAATTTATTGTGCCGGATGAAACAGACACCATTAGAACAAAACTGATGTCAATGGCGCTTCGCTCGGATATTGATGTTATCTTAACCTCTGGTGGTACTGGGATTAGTGCTCGTGATGTTACTGTAGATGTTACATTGGATATTATTGAAAAAGAGATTCCCGGTTTTGGCGAAGAGATGCGCCGCAGGTCTCAAGAAGTGACACCCAATGGAATCTTATCCCGTGCCACCGCGGGTGTATTATGCAACACGTTTATTCTCAATCTTCCCGGCAGCCCCAAAGGCGCTGAAGAATGCTTGAATTGGGTACTCATTCCCCTTGCACATGCAGTCAAGATTCTCAAAAAAGAAATTATAGATTGTCAAGCTGAATGGAATTCAGGAAGAAAGAATTCTTGATAAGAAGAATAAATATCGGAGGGGGTGGGATTCGAACCCACGAAGCCCTTTCGGGGCTTACACGATTTCCAGTCGTGCTCCTTCGGCCAACTCGGACACCCCTCCACGTATATTTTTCAGATAAAAGTAATTTTAACCATTTGATTACAATATGGCAATGCTTAAACAGGTTCATACCGAAATATGTTCACAATAAGTGTTTTACTTTACCGAAACGAAAAAAGAGGCGGTAAGTCCACCGCCTCTTTTGACGATTATTAAGAAGATTTCAGGGTTTGATTACCGCTTTCAGCGGATTTCCTTTTTTTTCTTTCACATCGGCAATACCAGTTATCAACTCATTTAGTGGAAAATCGTGGGTGTGTACAATATCCACATTGACGAGGCCGCTGGCGATTGCCTGAAGAGCAGTCGGCCAGGTTTGCGGGGCGAGCCAGGAAAAGCGAATAGTCTTATCCCAAAGTATGGATGCCAAGGCGGGAACTCGAACCACAGCGTCGTCTGCCGGCAGGCCGAAGTATACGATTCTTGCACCGCGTCCACTTATTTCGAGAGCCTGTTCCATCGCTTCAACGCTACCAGTAGCCACGACGACGGCGTTGGCGAATTTACCCTCAGTTACATCCTCGATGGATTTTTTTAAATCGGGTGTGTAGTAGGGAGAATCCTGATTGGCAATATTGTATTGCAGGTCCATCCCCAATTTTTTGCCTACATCAAGCCGGTAATCCAATGTATCGACAATGGCCACCTTCCCGGCACCGCGCGACTTGATCAATTGCATCATCAGCGATCCCAGCACGCCGGAGCCTAATACGACGGCAAAATCTCCTACCTGTATATCCATATTTTGGACGGCATAGGTCGCACATGCCATGGGTTCTGTCAGAGCCGCTTGTTCGTAAGTCACACCTTCGGGGATTTTATGCACACCGGTGTAGCTGGATACACAATATTCAGCAAAGGCTCCGTTTGTGGAAACTCCCAGTACACTTTTATTTTCGCAGAGATTCGGCATACCGCGTTTACATACATCGCAGGCATTACAATATTGGACGGGGTCGAGTACCACTCGGTCCCCTTTTTGTAATAACCCCATTTTTTCTGGGATGGAGCCAATTTCAACCACTTCTCCCGAGAACTCATGTCCTAGAATGAGTGGACCTTTGCCGTCGGCGGTTTCGAGTGAACTCATTCCATAATAATAAGCCACGTCTGACCCGCATATCCCGCAAGATTTGACTCTGACAAGTACCTGATCCGGTCCGACAGAGGGGACATCGACGGACTTAAGTTCCATTTTTTCCGGTTCATAAAAAACCTGAGCGGCCATTGTTGTACTCATGGATTCAACCTCCCTGAATTGTTTTTTATCGTTTTATAATTTCTATCCAATGATATTTTGGATCATATATAGGGTGTAGGGGCGGTTCGCGAACCGCCCCTACAGGTTCGCTTCTTTGTTTCAATGGGGAAGCTCGTTCAATCAATATTTTTCTAAATAGTATTTTAAAAATTCTTTAGCGTTTCTGGTGACTTCCCATGCTTCAGGCCAGAAGCAGAGATCGATTGTCCACCAGTCGCCCGTGAAACCAGCGTCTTCGACAATGGCGGGTATAGCTTCATCAAAGTTAATTTTCCCTTCGCCAAAAGGCCGGTGAGTGCTGGTTTCGTTGTCATGTAGTGTGCCGTCGGAGTCAATCAGATGTATATGACCGATTTTCCCTTTGAGCATCCGGGCGAATTCTACCACACCACCGGGTAGTGTTTCTTTCGGTTCGGGTTGGCGCGCCGCTTCTACTGCACACATATAAGCATGGCAGGTGTCGAAGAGAATCGAGAAATTTGGATGGTTGACCTCATCCACCATCTTTCTCACTTCACTTGGTTTGTTGAACAGGAATCCAGGTTCAAATTCCCATACCATTTTTACACCGTTGTCCTGGGCGATTTGGGCGCATTCCCGCCATAAATTTACAATCCGATTCCAGGCGGTTTCGCGATCCACGCCGGGAGCGCCGTCCGGTGGATGTATGGTATCTACGCGCAATATATTTGTCCCCAAATCCACACACAGCTGAACGTTTTTCTTGAAAACGTTAATGTAATTGTTGTCTTTCTGGGCTTCGTCGGACGCTGGGCCTCCGGTTGGAGAGAAATCCGCTGCGATTCCTGAAATGCCTAAGCCATTTTCATGAATTAACTGTTTGACTTTTTCGCGATCGGATTTTTCGGGGTAGTCATCCGGGTGGATATGTGGTTGAAAAGCACCGACTTCCACTCCATCGAATCCATACTCGCCCAGCTGTTTTACTACGGTGTCAAAAGGTATCGGATTGGATGAGTATGGCCCGAACGTGTAAGCCCACGAACCGATTGATAGTTTTTTTGTCATGATGTATATTGCCTCCCTTATCTTTAAAATTATTAATCGAGTTTTGGCGGATAACAACTGAGGACTTCTAGTTTTCCTTCACCAGTGTTCACGAGTTTATAGCCGGGTAAATGATTTGGTATGAAAACATTTTTGCTTCTGCAAATGGGAATATCTCCGAATGGTCCGCGAATGACGCCCTCACCTTGTGTGGGGACAAGGCAATGGAATCCACGATCTTGAGGAATATCAATTTCATTACCTACAATAAAACGTGATATCCAGAAAAAGTTCTTGGCTTCTTCAGGAACCAGGGCTTCTTCAACACTGCCGTCCTGTTCCCGAATAACTTTAGGTGTGCGGCGAACATAATTATTCAAGTAATCTTCCGGCATTTTTTCCCAGCGTGCCGCTTCCAGTGCAGTGTCCCAATCAACACCACAAGATGCATCATCACGTCCGTAGGGGTATTCTTCCCATTCTGCCAGGATATTCCAGTCCGTCGGTTCTTGAGGTTCAAGGATACAGAGTCCTTCACCCAGTGAGTGTACCCAGCCGTCTGTGAGGTAAATCACGTCCCGAGGATTGGGTTCAATGACGTGCATGTGCTTGCGCATTTCCTGATAATCCTGTTTTTCCATCCATTCTTTGAACTCTCCCTTATCGATATCTTCTTTAAAACCGACCCAGGCTTTGGCACCGGGGCGTGTATCGAGGACAATCCATGCCTCATTCTTACCAAATTGGGAGTTTAGGTGTTTCGAGGAAAATTGGGGGGAAGGATGCCAGTGGACGGGGATATGGGCATTTTCGCCAACATCGAAGATTTTCAACAGGACACCAAGGTTGGGGCCATATTTCGCATAATGTTTTTCGCCCAGTGTTTCATTTGGAAACTGCTCCAGAATATCCTGCAGCAGTACTATTTCTTCATTGGGAAGTTCAACGCGGCTGTATCCTTTGTCCGGAGGATTTTCGCGGCCGGGTGTAATCGCGCGGTTTGTGGAAAATATCCATTCTTCTGAGCGAAAGTCATCTTTCGGGTCTGATTCACCCATAAATTTAGCACGCAGTTTTCCACCGTTGTAGAAATGGAGATAGGTATTGGGGGCCAGATAGACAGGTTTTTGAATAATTTCTTTTAGTTCTTCTTTCGTAGCCATTTCATTCCTCCGATCTTATATTTAAACAAGCTAGTGAATCTTGATTATTTGCATCTTACAACGTCTATTTTAACGTAAAGTTAATTTTAAAAACAGAATCATGTATAGTGTAATGAAAAAGAAATTATATTTAAGATTAAACAAGGCATCTTTGTTCCTAAAGGATAAAACCAGAAAGAAGTTTTAACGAAGCAGAGAAGGTAATCACCGCGAAAATCCTCTTTAGCAGCTTAGGGGATGCATAACCAGCTCCGAAACGGGAACCAATGAACCCCCCGATATTCACAGTGATACCTAATATGATCAGTTCCAGCCAATCGATACCACCGTATTTCAAGAAGAAAGAGACAAATGCACCCAATGAACTGATCAAAATAAATAGGCTGGTGATTGGGGCCGTGTGTTTTACATCCAGCCATCCTAAACTAATGATTATTGGCCCCAGGATTATTCCACCGCCAATTCCAACCACCCCGGATAAAATACCGATCACCAGGCCTAGAATAAAAGCCGGTGTAAAAGGTTGTTCTTTCCGTTGTTGTAATGAGGCGCCAGGTGAGTGATTGAAGACCATACGGATTGAGGCAAACAATAGAACCAGAGCAAGAATAAAGCGAAATAAAGAAGGGGAGATAGGAATTCTCGCGCCAAATATAGAGCCGAGCAATCCTCCAAGCAGGAAAGGCAAGGCAATGCGGAAAGAAAAGAAACCTTGGCGGTAATAATTCCAGAATACAATACCGGTACATAATATATTCAATCCCCAGGCCATGGGACGGATGGTATTGGGGTCAGCATTCCAAAATGACAAAACCGCCAAATAGGCTGATCCCCCACCCAAACCAACCGAGGCGTAACAGGCGGAAATTAAGAACAGAGCGGGAATGATAATGGTGTAGAGCATTAAAAACCGATAAAATTTACTTAAATGGTAATCTATTTTTTAAATAAGCGAAACACTTTGTTTTTTTGATGTCAATTTTTAATGGCTTTGTATACTCAATTCATGAATATGACGATTGGAGATATTTTAGTCGAAGCGTTCATCAAGGAAAGAGAAGAAGCACAGCAGGGATATGAGGAGGCAAGAGAACAAGGGCAGATAAAAAAACCCCTCATATTGTTCAAGAAGAAATGTGAGGGGGTTTTTTACAACATTATCCAAGAAGCTGGTAACTGTGCAAAGTTTTCATATAATTGGCACGCTCGAAGGCGGCAGGTTCGGGGCATGTTTTCTGGCTCATAGTGCCTTGCATTTGTTTGACGGATTCATATTCGTGTTCTTCCATCCATAATTTCATATCAGCCAGAACTTCGGTTAAGCGTTCAATTCCATGGCGCAGGAGCGCTGAGCACATCATTGTTGCTTTTGCGCCTGCCATCAACATTTTGATAACGTCTTCGGCTGAGTAAATACCTGTCGTCGCCGCAAAATCCAGATTTACTTGATCATAAAGTATGGCAATCCAACGGAGAGGAAGCCGCATTTCCTGCGGTGTGCTCAAAAGTAGATTGGGACCGACTTCCAGATTTTCGATATCGATGTCCGGCTGGTAAAAACGGTTGAATAAAACAAGTCCGTCCGCACCCGCTTCTTCCATTTTTT
>CAZXSQ010000355.1:0-7539 GCA_964643335.1 uncultured bacterium | reverse complement strand
TGTCAGCACTTATTGTCCGGGCACCGATCACTGGGACATTGGTCGAGAAACATGCCGTGTTGGGCGAATCGGTTGATGCAGGAGAATCCATCTTTCAAATTGTCGACTTGTCGACGATGTGGCTCGAGTTATCGATCCCTGAATCCCAATTGGCTAATGTACACATTGGTGATCCGGTTGTGGCCAGTTTTTCAGCGCTTCCCGATCAAGCGGTTCAAGGAAAACTAACCTGGATTTCATCCAGCATTGATGAAAATACCCGTATGCTGAAAGCCCGCGCGAATGTGGCCAACGATGACGGACATTTGAAGCAAGGATTATTTGGGCAAGTGCGTATACTCGGTACAGAAAATCAGGAACATTTATTAGTTCCCCATAATTCTGTTCAACATGTTGAAGGTAAGCCCTTTGTTTTTGTGAAACAAGAGGAAGATCTGTACGAGTTGCAGCATGTTGCTTTGGGACATAAAGCCGATGATCAAATAGAGATTGTTCAAGGTTTATCTCCACAAGATGAGATTGTTACCAGCAGCAGTTTTGTGTTGAAATCCGAATTTCTGAAATCACGCTTCGGCGCTGGATGCACTCATGATTAAAGGTGAAACATGCTGCATACATTGATTGAATTTACCCTCAAAAACCGATTGGCGGTGCTGCTGATTTTCGGCCTGATTATTGGGTCGGGTATCCTGACGCTGACCCGTCTGCCCATCGATGCGTTCCCCGATACCACCCCGGTACAGGTTCAAGTGAACACGGTGGCACCTGCCCTCAATCCTTTGGAAATAGAGAAACAGGTTACGATTCATGTGGAATTAGCCATTGCGGGTATTCCCGGTTTGGAAGAAGTGCGTTCCATTTCGAAATTCGGATTATCCCAGGTCGTGGCTACGTTTTCCGATGAGACTTCGGTTTATGACGCACGGCAGTTCATCATGGAGCGGCTGGCCAGCGTTGATCTGCGGGAAGGGATCGGAAAATCGGAGTTGGGACCTATCTCAACCGGGTTGGGCGAGGTGTTTCATTATACAGTTCAATCCACCGATCCGGATCGGAGTCTGGATGAACTGCGTGTTATTCAAGACTGGATTATAAAACCTGAACTCAGCAAAGTGCCCGGTGTGGCGGAAATCAATTCGTGGGGTGGATTGGAGCGGCAATATCATGTCATTGTTTCTCCCGAATTGTTGGTGAAATACAACCTGACGTTTGACGATGTTTATGAAGCTCTTGAGGCCAATAACAAAAACGTCGGTGGTGGACAGATTGTGACTGCGGGTGAATCCAAACTCGTGCATGGTCTTGGACGGGTTAATAATTTGGATGAGATAGGAAATATTGTCATCAAATCCTTTGCCGGTTCGCCGGTTAAAGTCAAGGATGTCGCGCAGGTTTCTATCGGGCACGAGATTCGCCGGGGTGCGGTTACTGCACAGGGGAAAGGCCAGGTTATCCTTGGCTTGGGTTTCATGCTGCTTGGTGAGAACAGCCAAACGGTTGCTCAAGGACTGCATGAAAAGTTACTGGCCACAAAAGATGCTTTGCCTGAAGATGTCGAGGTGGAGGTGGTTTATGACCGTACCAACCTGGTGAATGAAGTCATTAATACTGTCAAACACAATTTAACGTTGGGTGCCATACTGGTCATCATTGTGCTATTTCTATTACTGGGGAATTTCCGTGCGGGTTTGTTGGTGGCTATTGCGATTCCCATAGCGATGATATTTGCCGTTCTCGGTATGTATCAACTTTCTATCGCTGCAAGTTTACTGAGTTTGGGGGCGATTGACTTTGGTATTCTGGTTGATGGCTCGGTAGTAACCACCGAACGGAATATGAGGAAAATCGCAGAAAAGCAAAACCAGTTGGGGCGGAAATTAACACCTTCCGAACGCCTGGCTTCCATTGTGGAATCGACGCAAGACGTTGCGCGTCCCATTTTGTTTGGCATGAGCATCATAATTCTGGTGTTTCTGCCTATTTTGACGCTGCAAGGCATCGAGGGCAAAATGTTTCGCCCAATGGCCTGGACTTTCATCTTTGCCTTGATCGGTGGATTGTTGATCGCTTTGTTCCTTTCACCGATTCTCTCTTTTTATTTGCTGCCGGAACGTTATTCGAAAAAGAATAGTATATTTGACCGGTTATTGCATGGGTGTTATGGTTTCGTTCTCAACACGGCTTTGCGCTTTAAGGCGCTTCTGCTTTATGCGGTTTTGGCCTTGATGGTTATCGCCGTGCTAATGGCTTCCTTGTTGGGGGGTGAGTTTATTCCACAACTTAGTGAAGGGGCTATTGTGATCAATGTGATCAGGCTGGCGGGAATCGATATTGATGAGGCCATGGCTTCCAATATAAAACTGGAGAAAATCTTGAGGGAAAATTTTCCCGATGAAATCCGTTACGTATGGAGCCGTGTGGGAACCGCGGAAACTGCGACCGATCCCATGGGGATAGAATTGACGGACATTTATTTTGACCTGTATCCGCGAGAGCAATGGACGAAAGCCAAAACGCAGGATGAATTGGTTGAAAAAATACAGCCGGTTCTGTCCGATTTCCCTGGGATAAACATGGCGTTTACCCAGCCTATTGAATTACGGTTCAATGAGTTGATAACTGGTATTCGTGCCGATATCGGTATCAAAATTTTTGGTGATGATTTAGAAAAATTGGTCCAGTATAGTGAACAAGTCCAGCAGGTACTTTCCTCCATCGATGGAGCGGCGGATGTATCCGGTGAACAAGTGATCGGCCAACCGAATCTGCGGCTGCAAGTGGATCAGGATAAGATAGCACGCTATGGTATCCCGGCAAAAAATGTATTGGATGTGATCGAGTCGGTTGGATACCGCCAGGTGGGTGAAATATTTGAAGGGCAGCGCAGTTTTCCCTTGGTGATGCGTTTACCGGATGAACAACGGACGGATGTGGATGCGTTAGCCACTACGCTTATCCCTACTGATATTGGGCCGGTGTTGCCGCTGAAATCGGTTGCCAATATCAATGAAGTTATTGGGCCATCTCAAATCAACCGGGAGTGGGGAAGGCGGTTGGTCCGGGTTCAATGCAATGTTCGCGGACGGGATGTTGCCTCGTTTGTCGAAGAAGCGCAGCGTGTCATTGAGAACCAGACCGATCTGCCAGAGGGTTATGTGATTAACTGGGGAGGGCAATTTGAAAACTTGGAACGCTCAAAAAGACGATTCATGATCGTGGTTCCATTAACTTTGGTATTGATTTTCATACTTCTCTATTTCAGTCTCAACCGGTTGCGGGATGTTTCGATCATCTACACTGGTATTCCTTTTGCCGCGATTGGCGGAGTGTTTGCATTGTGGATACGTGATATTCCATTCAGTGTGAGTGCGGCTATCGGATTCATCGCATTGAGTGGTATCGCGGTTTTGAATGGACAAGTGTTGGTGGCCGCCATCCAATCATTGCTTAAAGAAGGAAAAACGTTGAAAGATGCTGTGTATCAAGCCTCGCAGCAGAGGCTGCGTCCTGTTCTCGCCACGGCGATAACCGATGCGGCTGGATTTATCCCGATGGCTATTTCAACCGGTGTCGGTGCTGAAGTGCAGCGCCCATTGGCGACCGTCGTGGTTGGGGGAGTCATTACATCGACAATTTTGACGCTTGTTGTCCTGCCGGTTTTGTATACAATCTTAGGCAAATCCGAAGCTGTTGAATAAATTTCTTTGAAGCAGTTCTATCCATTAATATATCAAGCGAACTTTGCATTTTCCCACCTGCTCCTGAACTATAGAAAAATATATGATATTATGCAAATTAACAATTACGAACACGGACTTTTTGTGTTGAAAAATGGAGTCGAAAAATGAACCACAAATCAGTTTCCCGAAGAGACTTTATTGCCGCCGGATCGTCGTTGATGGTGCTTTCCAGCAGTGTGTTGGGAAGGAAGGGCCAGACTGCTCCATCCGATAAATTGAATATAGCAGGTATCGGCGTTGGAGGGAAAGGTACCGGTGATATCCGTGATGTGAGCACCGAGAACATCGTTGCTTTGTGTGATGCCGATTCCAAACGGGCAGCCGGATCGTTCAACCGCTTTCCCAAAGCCAGGCAGTTTAAAGATTTTCGGATCATGTTTGACAAGATGGAAAATGAGATCGATGCGGTAGTTGTATCCACGCCGGATCACACTCATGCCGTGGCGGCGATGAAAGCCATCAAACTAAAGAAGCATGTTTTCTGCCAAAAACCACTCGCCCATTCCATTTATGAAACACGCATGTTAACCGAAGCCGCGAAAGAACAAGGTGTCCAGACTCAAATGGGCAATCAAGGCCATTCGACGGATGAAATCAGGAAACTCTGCGAATGGATCAAAGACGGTGCTATCGGCCAAGTACGCAAGGTCTACGCCTGGAGTGACCGGCCTGCAGGGGGAAATCCATGGTCGACTTTTCCGGTCAGAAGCCGACCAGAAAAAACACCACCGGTACCGGATCATCTTGATTGGGATCTATGGCTGGGGCCTGCTCCTTATCGTCCATATCATCCGGCCTATTGCCCCACGGCGTGGCGTGCCTGGCTTGACTTTGGCACCGGAGCCATTGGCGATATGGGGTGTCATATTTTAGACCCAGCGTTTTGGTCATTGAATCTTGGCGCGCCAACTTATGTGGAAGCAACGACGACGCATTGGGAGCCGGAGGTTGAATCTGAAACCTATCCGAGAGCGGCGATTGTCCGCTATCAATTTCCAGAACGTGGGAAAATGCCTCCGGTTGAATTGACCTGGTTTGATGGACGGCTGCTGCCTCCCATACCGGATATACTGGCCCGTTCGGGAGAGAAATTCGGAACAAACGGCGCCATGTTCATTGGGGAGAAAGGAATCATCCTTCATGGATCGCATGGCGCCAGTGATTTGAGGTTGGAACCGGACTCACTAATGAAGGAGTACGAACGGCCCCCTGCTGAAATCCCCCGAGTTCCCAACGGTTCCAACGGTCATGCACAAGATTGGGTGCGTGCGTGTAAAGATGGCAAACCCGCCAGTTCAAATTTCAACTATGGAGGCCCATTGACCGAAATGGCTCTTTTAGGCGTTCTCGCCATGCAGGTGAAGGATCAAAGGCTTTATTGGGATAAAATCAACCTGAAAATCAGCGGCAATGAAGAAGCCAACCAAATTGTGAAGCCGGATTTCCGAGAGGGGTGGAGTTTGTTTTACACGTTGGATTCTAAGAGGCCGTAACGCCGCCGTCTCGGCGGTAGCCGGCAAGATGCCGGCGTTACGTTTTTGTCAGACTTTCAGGCAAGGATTCGACATAGCGGCGAATTTCATCTCTTACCCGCCGGTAATGCGATAAGGCTTCTTCTTCGGTTTTCGCTGTTTTGGCTAATCGAGGCGGATCGTCGAATCCGTGATATATCACTTTTGTTTGACCAGGAAAAATTGGGCAATTTTCATCGGCGTGTCCGCAAACAGTGATGACGTAATCAAAATCGATATGGTTAAATTCATTCACATGTTGGGATTTTTGATCGCTGATATCCACACCTGCTTCCGCCATGACTTGAACAGCTAAAGGATTTAAACCATGCGTTTCAATCCCAGCGGAAAACGCTTCAATGGAATCGCCCTTTAAATGGCGCGTCCAACCTTCAGCCATTTGGCTGCGGCAGGAATTCCCGGTACAAAGAAATAAAATTTTCATTTTTGACATATGCCCAGAAGGTAGGGGCGGTTCGGGAACTGCCCTTTCGCCCCATTCCACCGCGGGGGCGGTTCGGGAACCGCCCTTTCGCCCCATTCCACCGCGGGGGCGGTTCCCGAACCGCCCCTACAGGATTCGTGAACCGTCCCGACATCTTTTCTGGAAGTAATAGTTTACAACCATCACCAATAATAGTAACGCTCCCCAGGTTAATTCTTTGGTGAAGTTGTTCACGAATTGTCCAAAAAATTCATGGAACATCAGCATGTTCAAACCGCTGGATAAAAATTGCAGGGCAAGCATGGCCAGTAATAATCCCCACACACTGCCAAAACCGCCGCGGGGATTTACTCCCGCCAAAATCGCGACTAACACCGCTTGGAGAAGATACGAACTGCCATAATCCGCTTTTGCTGAATTGGTTCTGGATATCATGATCATTCCTGCGATTCCTGAAAGAACACCGGTAATCAGATAGGTTTTTATGAGAAGGGCGCGGACATTAATCCCGGCATAATAAGCGGCTGTAGGATTGGTCCCAAACATGTAAAGATGAATCCCCAGTTTCATCCTGTTTAATAGAAAGTGAAAAGCAACCAGGATCAATAGAAATATGAATAGAGGAATCGGGAAAAAGTAAATGATGCCGTTCCCCAAATAGGTAAAACTGCTTGGATATCCTGCCACTGCATGGCCTTTGGTTAAGACAAATGAAATCCCCATATACAACTGCATGGTTCCCAAGGTTGCCAATATAGGTGAAATGCCAATAAATGAGATTAAAAATCCGTTGAAAAGTCCACAGAATGTACTTGTAAACAGAATGGTCAAACAGGCGAGAGCAATATAAGCAAACTCAACACTGGTCGATGCAGTTTCAGGAGAAAACGAAGTCAGGATAAATGCGCCTAGGATGGCGGACAGATTGGCGATGCTAATGATGGACAGATCGATTCCACCGGTAATCAATGAAATCATGATCGCCAATGAAAACAGCCCCAATTCTGGAAATTGAAAGGACATTGACATGAAGTTTCGTGAGGTGAAAAAGCGGTCGGGGTTGAGAGCGCCCATGATCAGGAATACAAGAAGTGTGCTTATCAATAAACGGACAAGATTACCCTCCAAGGAAATGTTTGGCCATAGTTTATGATTTATTCCATGTTGAAATTTCAAGTCAACGACTCCACAAGGAATCTATGAGAAACCTTCAGTATATGAAATTTAGAATCCATATCCGGGTGCCAAGGGTACGCCATTTGTACCCTTGCGGTGATCCGTCAAGGGTGTAAACAGCACACCCTTGGCACCCGGATTGACTTTCGATAGAATTTTATATTCACTTAAAAAAATTTAAAACCTTTTATGCATGAGTCAATGCGAAATCGGTAGGTGGCAAGGGCAAGACCGCTCGCGGTCAGCCCTTGTGGTAGTGCTTCTTGGTGCCACTTTCCTCAAAGGCTGGCTTCGCCTTGCCTGTGCCACTCGGCACCCGCGGCGTTGTTTGTACCCTTGCGGTGATCTGACAAGGGGGTAAAAGACAGATCCCAAACGTGGGGTTCTATACCACTTTCTTGATCTGTACATGCAATGGATGTACCGGATCAAGATAAGTACCCGAAGCAAAAATATATTTTGTCATAATCGAAAATTATGTATATCTTGTTCCCCATATTATCGAAAGCGACTACATTTTCCTGAAAACAATCATTCCAAGCAGACAGGCGACTAAGGACTATCGACGAGAACAGGAGCAACGATCATGAAATATGATAAAGAAGAAAAAGAAGGTTCATCACGAAAGTAGGTACTTTTTGAAAACTGAATTGAAGATTTCTCCCCC
>CAZXSQ010000354.1:4918-7560 GCA_964643335.1 uncultured bacterium | reverse complement strand
AAGTATCGATCGCTGCTGAACGGCGCATCCTTTTTCCTTACGGTGCCAACCGGTAGATTTGGGCGTCCATACCACGCGTTGATGGTTTGCGTGTACGCAACCGTCAGCGGATGGCCGTTGGTGACACCGACAGCCAGGATTTCCACTTCTCCCCTGTCCGCGAGAGCATGCAGGACAGCAAGAGCCCCGGCGTCGTCGATGTCCCCGCCGATATCCGTGTCAAAGATGACCTTCTCTATCGCGCTGGCACTCACAGCCATTGCGAACAATCCCATAATGATGATATGGCACATCGTCAAGAGTCTATTGCTACAATCTTTCCAAACCATTTTGATTGCTCACCTTTTGTCGTGCTTCCCCCCTTTGTTGTTTATACCCATTGCCATTTCCTCAACCATTGATAATCTGCTGGCAATCGGTTGATCATTTCATCCGCGACATGTGCGAAGCGTTTATCTTTCAGAATTCCCGGTCCGGAAGCCTGCAGATCGTATTCACGTCGTTCGGCAATAGCCTGCAGACAGTTATCCACTTGTGGAATACTGATCAAACCAGGAATTGGTGAGGTGATGGATTTATTGCATAGGATACAACGCAACGCTAAACGGGCGCGCTCGTTATCTTCTTCCTCATAAGGATTCCCCGGTTGGCTGTCACCTTTAAACATCGAATTGGAAGCAAACGGTTTAATGCCGAAGATTCCAACGTCATATTTCTCAACGGAGTCAAATAGGCTGCCCTTGGGCATACGTTTACTTCTAGCGGTATAGGGCATGCAGACAGCGGAAATGATAGGGAAATTCTTGATCATGTGCTTGATCCAACGGCGATCGTGTGTTGAAAAACCGAATGCTCTGCATTTTCCATCATGTACTGCTTTTTCTCCCGCTTCGATCATCTCGAACGCTTCATCGAACGTATGCATCCTTCCAGGTTCGTGACAGGTGATACGCCAAAAGTCGGCGTAATCCAATTTCGCATCCAGCAAAGATTTCTCAAATCCATTAAGCAATGCCTCTTTTGTGCGCCATTCTTCAAAACGCATTTCGCGTACTCCGCTGGAAAATCCAAAATAGATCTTATCCCGCTTACCGATCGATTTCACTGCTTTCGCATAGGCAATTGTTTCACCGAGCCAGCAGGCATCGACATAGTTAAATCCAGAGTCAATGCATTTCGCCAGTACGTCAGCCCGATTCTTATGAAAATCCGCTCCTTCGGCTTCCAATCGTTTCCAATGACCACCAAGGCTGATCGCCGATACCATCCAATTCGTTTTTCCTAAACGGCGGTACTCCATACGCTCGTCATAATTCAGAATTTTTGATGGCGGCACTTCATGTTGATCTTGACCGGCTTTTACAGCCGAAGCCACAACGCTTGCTCCGCCAAGCGCGATTACGCCCTTCCCGATAAAATCCCGTCTATTTATCTCCATTCCACTCATTTCCGGCGCCTCCATATAAAAAATGCTTTATTTCAAGAATCATGCATATTTGTATTTTCTATTTGATACTGCTGCGAAGAAATGCCTCTTTATTTTTCCAGATTGTTTGATCATGGACATTCCATAACCAAGCGCAAACCGCCGAAGTAAAGCCATGATTCGGAAGAGAATTTTCCACGAAATGCCGAACGACAGTTTTGAGCGGGATTAAACCATTCTCCTCCACGGAAAACCTTACACTCGCCGTCTTCCGGACCGGTTGGATCGGTTTGTAGTTCCGCAGAGTACGGAGCGTACCAATCGGAGCACCACTCATAGACATTGCCTGTTATATCATACAATCCCCAGGGATTCGGTTCTTTCTCTCCCACTTCGTGAGACCGGCCTTCGGCATTTACATCATACCAGGCGTATTCATCGATCTCTTCGTAGTTTGGATCATCTCCCCAATGGAACCGCGTATCCGTTCCCGCCCGGCAGGCGTATTCCCATTCGGCTTCGGTTGGCATTCGGAATTTCCCTAATTTCATTGCGTTGAGTTTTTCAATGAATTCCATACACTCAATCCAGGAAGTGGTTTGCATGGGGCCATCAAAATTACTGCCTAAAAAACCGGCATTATCCCGGATTTGTCCCATTACCTCTTTCCATTGAGCGTGTGTGACTTCATAGACACCGATATAAAACGGTTTCTTGATAGTGACTTTATGCTGCGGCCCTTCATCCTTTTCCCGGTCTTTTTCAACCTCCGAGCTACCCATCATAAAGCTGCCAGGAAGAATCAAACGAAAATCCATCTCAGTGCCCGGGGGCAATTCAACCGTGATTTCCTTCTTCAAGTTTGCATATTTGTTTTCTGACGAATTGGATGCAACGCAAAAAAGAGTTGAGGAAAGAACAAAAAAACTCAATGACCTAATTGTACGATTTTTATCCATGATCAATGTAATCCACTCCACTGTATTTTTTACCTCTGATAACACGAGATGAGTACAGAAAAAAGATGCCTTCTGGGATTTCTAATTTAGTCAAAAATTTATCGGATTTCACGATACCGTCCAATTCTCTCATGCTAAAGCTTTTCATGTCAATAGTTCTTCGTCTCAATTGCACAAATGTGTGTTTCCAGGAAGATCGCTTGACGAGATACATTCTGGTATGAGAAAATTGTTTCAATCTAGAAAAAAAGATATAT
>CAZXSQ010000354.1:0-4908 GCA_964643335.1 uncultured bacterium | reverse complement strand
ATCTCCGATTGAAATGAATAATTTCAGTTATTATGTTTTATTGCTCACATTATTGAAGGGCGTATCTGGTAAGATAGAGGAGGAGCCATGCAAAAAGCAGTGAATGACATCCAAGCACAATTCGAGAATGGAACCATTACGCGGCGGCAACTTATGCAAAGTACTGTTGCCCTTCTCGCGCAAATGGCGTTGTCAACTGAGGTGAGTTCTTCCGAATTGTACGAGAAACTCACTCTCAATAGTCAAACAACGAGAGAGGCCGATAAATCGGCCGAAATGAAGAAGAACAACAATGTTGCCTACGGTGAGACGACTCTTCCTTCTGGGATTCGCTCCCGTTTCGTTCCTGACATTAACGGCCTAACAATGCATATCTTAGAAGCCGGATTCGAAGACAAGGATCGTCCCTGCGTGCTACTCCTCCACGGCTTCCCTGAACTTGCCTACAGCTGGAGAAAGGTAATGATCCCGCTTGCCCAAAAGGGATTTCACGTAGTCGCTCCCGACCAGCGAGGTTACGGACGTACAACCGGCTGGGACGGCAACTACGACGGTGACCTCGGCGCCTTCCGCCTTCTCAATCTGGTCCGGGACACCATTGGCCTTGTCTTCGCTCTCGGCTACCGGTCCGTCGAGGCCATTGTGGGACACGATTTCGGCTCGCCCGTTGTGGCATGGTGTTCGCTTGTACGACCGGACGTGTTCCGATCAGTCGTACTGATGAGCGCGCCGTTTGGGGGACCACCGCGGTTGCCCTTCAACACAGTTCACAATCCACCGCAAAGCGCCAGTTCATCCGGCCCCAGCATCCACGAGGAACTTGCAGCGCTACCTCGGCCACGCAAGCATTATCAGCGGTACTACACGACGCACAAGGCCAACAGCGACATGCGCAACTGTCCGCAGGGCGTTCACAATTTCCTCCGCGCTTACTATCACTTCAAGAGTGCAGACTGGAAACAAAACAAACCGTTTCCTCTCAAGTCGTGGAGCGCCACCGAGCTAGCCAAACTCCCCACGTACTACATCATGGACCTGGACAAGGGAATGGCGGAGACTGTGGCATCTGAGATGCCGTCCGCTTCCGAGATCGCGGATTGCATATGGCTCACCGATGAAGAACTGCGCGTATACAGCACCGAGTTTATCAGAACCGGTTTTCAAGGCGGTCTTCAGTGGTATCGGGCGGCACGGAGTGACAAGTATAGGGCGGAGTTTGAGATTTTCCGGAAAGAGCGATTGGGGGGTCTATCAGAGTCCGGGTGCACTGGAGAGAATGCAAAACATGGCTTGTACCAATATGCGGGGGATTTATCTGATCGAAGGGGCCGGACACTGGGTACAGCAAGAGCAACCGGAAGAAATGTGCAGGCTTCTCATTCAATTTCTCCAGTAAGCGTGACAACTCTATTGTTCCATAAGAGATCTTCACCCGGATCAATGTTGACTCCGATTCCAGCACCAGAAGGTCTCTTGATCACGCCATTGACACATTCAAATTTTTCGGCTTTGCTTTCGGCCTGAAATACCGTGCCATTTGCATCTCTGTGGTTGAACATTTTGAATTCATGGTATTCAGAAGCAGCAGGACAAACGGATACCATTTGTAACATGTACGCGTATCCAAGGCCGCCACCAGAGATGTGGGGCGTGATGTGTAATCCTGCAGCCTCTACCATACGGGCGGCTTTCATGGTGCGGATCATGCCGCCGAAATAAAACAGATCAGGTTGAAGAATCTGAAAGACTTCGTTTCCGATGAGATAAGGGAAAGCATGTATACCGAATTCCTCTTCACCACCAGCCATGGGAATTGTCAATGCCTGTTCAACATGTTTCTGTTCTTCATACCAGTCCCAGGGCACAGGTTCCTCGTAAAAATAATAGTTGTATTCCTCGAGAATTTTACCGATCCGAATCGCTTCTTTAACAGAATAGGATCCGTTGCCGTCAATCATCAGCACCGTGTCATCGCCGAACTTTTCACGGGCCATTCGTATGAGTTTCTCAGTCCGTCCCGGGGCGTTATCGATATCAGACGCCAGATTATCGCCCCGTCCAACACGGAGCTTAATCGCTTTGGCTTGAGTCTTTATCTGATCGCGAGCCATGAGTTCGAGTGATATTTCGGGCTCTTTATTGCGCAGGCTCGATACATGGTGACCTAAATAGATGGATATGTTCGGGTTAAACAAATCTCCGATCAATTGCCCTGCCGGTTTGTTCGCTATATTGCCCAGCATATCGAGAATGGCGAATTCCAGTGTGGCAAGTTGCACGCAAAACGGCACACCTTGAATTTTAACGCTGGTTTCGGATATGTGATAAATCAATTGATCGAGTTCCCGAGCGTCTTTACCGGTAAAAAGAGGAACCAACCTGTTAATAAAGACTGGATAAATTTGTTTGGAAATAAAGGGATGTCCGATCGAGATACCTTCCACACCGTCTTTTGAGCGAACCCGGCAGATGAAGTTATTTCGGTTTCGAAGCAGTTCAACCGATTCAATGATAACTGGATTTGGAAACAGTTCCCGTTTAAAAACAGGTTGTTCGAGAACCTTATCTAATTGGGCGTAATTTGTTTTGGGCTTACGTGCTTCTTTTGCAGAGGCTCTCGACGTCAGGATCGAAGTACAACCAACGAGAGCCGTAGATTTTAGAAAATTTCTCCTGCATGTTTTCATCACGCTACCTCGTATTGATTTGGATACGCTAACAAACTCACCTTACCGGTTAGTAGAATTATTTATTCATTCATAAATATTTCTATTTTCATTTGATTTAACTATTTTCCCTTGCCGATAATCTAACCCCATCCTTTTTGAACCTTGCCACCGCCTTTGTAATCCGCGCTCGGTTTTAAGGGGGGAAGCGTTTCAACTAACGCATCATAGTGTTTGCGCATATTCTTAACCACCTGAAGATGATCTTCAGCCAAGTTCTTCGTTTCTTTCGGATCGTTTTTTAGGTCGAATAAACGCCAGGCGACCGGGTACTTTACCAAACGCCAGTTTTTCCAGCGTACAGCGTAGAGATTACGACGCTTCGCATCAGTTGGATCGGCATTATGGCAAAAGAGGTAGTTATGGACATCGCCCTTTAATTGCCCTTTCAAATATGGCAGGAGATTCTTCCCTTCACAGCGCTTGGGCAACGGCTTCCCGGTTACGGCGGCAACCGTAGCATAGAAATCCATTGTACACATCAGTCCTTCGTAGGTAATACCATTGGGGATTGTTCCTGGCCAGGAAACGATCGTAGGAGTGTGCACCCAACCTTCCAATTGTGTACCCGGTCCCTTACCGCCACGATAGGGAGCAGAAGATCCACCCTCTCTCTGATTGGCGCCATTATCTCCGGTCAGGAAAATGAGAGTATCCTTCTCAAGATGGTGTTTTATTAACATCGCCAGGAGTTTTCCAACGGCATCATCAACAGCCACAACAGCCCCTTCGTACGCAGTGCCTTGTCCTGATTTGATTCGATCCCGGTAATGCTGGGGAGTATTTTTTACAGGAGAATGAACCGCAAATGGCGAGAAATATAGAAAGAAAGGTTTATCTTTGTTCCTTTCAACGAACTCAGACATGTAATCCCCATCTAGATCTGTGAGGTAGACAGATGTACCGTCCTCTCTTTGGCGGATGTATTTTACTCCCGGCGCATGACGTGCCACCTCCATACAGCCACGCTTATGCGGCCCTTGTTCATCGGAACCGATATCCCATTTTCCTATTTGCCCGGTCACATAGCCAGCGTCACGCATGAATTCAGCCATAGTTGGATGATCATCAGGAATCGGCAGTCCGCGCGCCATACCTGACTTGCCAAACCGCTGCGCATACATACCGGTCATAAGACAACAGCGGCTTGGCGAGCAAGGTGGATTGGTGATGTAGGACATCGTGCACCTGGCACCGTTGGCGGCCAGGGAATCGATATGCGGCGTCAGGATCCGCTTGTTTCCAAAACAGCCAAGATCACCATAACCCAAATCGTCGATGAACAGGATGACCACATTTGGTTTCCTGGCACTGGTGTCCTGAGCTAGGCCAATGCTGGGGTACAAGCCAGCAGCGATAGTGCCCGTAACCGCTGTCTTCATAAAATCTCTTCGGGTATGGCTATACATTTTTCGTATCTCCTGGTCTGTTATGTAAATTGTAACAAAAAGGTTCGTTTTTGAGACTACATTGTTTATATGAACCGTGACATTTCCCCTGTTCAAACTAGATCATCAGGAAAACACAGAATAAACTACGGAAATCCTTGAATAACTTGTTGGTGCCATAAATCCGAAATGACGACAGAACAACTAACAGTCGACCAGTGTACAGATTACCATGACAAGCTGTTTGGCGCTGCAGTCGACAGCAACGCGTACGAGACGGTATGTGCGGACATGACTGTCCGCTGTTTCGGCACGAAGGAGATTCAAATAGATGAAGATGAAGAAGTTACCGAAAAAATTGTTTGCACCAGCCCAATTCAAAAAGTACAACTGGATACTCAGAAAATTATTTGGAATAATAGGACATACAGATTTGATGTTTCTTCATGCAAGCAATGGTGATACCGTCCTTCCTGTCTGGTCCAATAAATCGGCATTTGACAAATGGGTTCAATGGTATGGGGAAGATGTTGTGCTTATGGAAATACAAAATATGAACTTACGTTTGTTAGGCCGGTCTTATGGTAGAAATTTCTGGCTTGCACTCGATTTGGAACCGGGTGACCATTCGTTACCACCAGAGAAATTGATCGCACTGGAAAATGATTAATGGGTGGAGACGGTAAAAGATCATTATTAATGAGATATAATTACCTATGAGAGTTTTCGTACCTTTTTTGAGTTGTACCCGTTCACAGCTTACATTCCATTGATTTTGTTCCCCAAATCACTTG